>NZ_FRBB01000028.1:0-24887 GCF_900142505.1 Fibrobacter sp. UWH5
GAACACGGAAGTCAAGCCTCCTATCGCCGATGGTACCTGGCCTACGGGTCCGGGAGAGTAGGTCGCCGCTGGATTCACGGGCCCCCCGAGGAAAACCTCGGGGGGCCCTTTCTTGTTTATGTCCATCGCCGTCGCGCCGGGGCGTCGACGCGGGCATCGCCCGCCGTACATGGGCGCGGCTTCGGCCCACCGCACCTGCCGTCGCCAGGCGCAGGCCATGAGCTGTCGCAGGAGGCTTACCGGGAAAGGCGTACCCTGCCGGCGGCCTTTCCGCCTGTCCCCAGGTTTGCGGGGCCTGCCCGACGAATACCCTTCAAAAAAGTGTTTTGAAATTTTGATGCAATTGGGCTTTTAGAGTTCAAAGATGCCTTGAGTTATTCTCAACGTTACTTCTTTTATAACGCTTATTTTTATTCCTATATGGAATAAAGAGTTTATTTTAGCTTGTAAGTGTTTGAGAAAGGAGTGTTGTGTTTTATGAAACACAATTTGTTTGTTGTATTGTTGGTTTTATTGAGCGCAGTCGTTTCTAATGCGACTTTGACTATTCACCTTCAGTCCCCTTATCGTGATGATGCTGTAAAGGGTAATGAAAGTGTCTATACTTACCATATTACCGGTGAAGTGACCAGCTGGAATGCTGATTTTGGTAAAACGTCTAACACAAGGATGACCCCGGAAGGTGATCATTGGTATTCCTATACCTGGAATAAGACAGTGGCTGATTATCCTAACGGTGGCGGGTTCAAGATCAATGTTTGCTCCGATACCGCAAGCGCCAGCACGACTTACAACAACAAGTGCGAAATGTGGGACCTTTCCGATGGTATGTCCTTCAAATCCATGTTCAACAATGAAGTTGAAATTTGGCTGTATACCGACGGAACTTCCTATACGGCTTCTTTTGTGGCTCCTGGTTCCAAGATGGTGTGGTTCAAGAGTCCTTGGGGTAACAAGGTCTTGCCGCAGATGATTTTTGGTCAGGACACAATTCTGATGCGTTTTGTTCCGGATGACAAGTCCTCTTGCGGTTGGTTCTATGGAGCCATTTCTCCGGCGGCGATGAAGGCCAATCCGTTGAAGTCTGCTCATTTTGTTCGTAATCGTACGCCTTATATGAGTGTCCCTGCTGCAGGTACGTTGGATCTGTCTGATGCACTGGATGCTTTCGATACGGTTTATGTTGATGGCACTTCTGGTGACTTGACGCCCGCCGCTGCGATGGGGACCTTGGGCACCTGCTTTGATTCTACTCGTGTTCTTCATGTTTACCATCCCTGGCGCAATAATTCCACATTCAAGGATAGCTTGCTGTATATTAGCGTCGGCAGCAATATTGTGAATAACCCCACTGCCATGGAAAGGGATTCTTATCCTTTCTGGTTCAGTTATGAGTTTTCTCCTGCCGTGGCAGCGTCTCAGGATTGGAAGTCTACGATGGCTGTGGTCAATTTCTACCGCCGTCAAAATGAATGGCCGCAGGTCACTTTCTTCTCTGAAGCTCAGCGCCCCCTGATTGCGTCTTTGTTCCCCCAGGGCGTGTACGAAGCCTGGATTCATACCCGCTCCAATGGGGCTTATGATGTGCTGTATTCACCCCTTGAACCGAAGGTGGTCCGTTTGATGAGCCCCTGGGACAATATGTCTCCGGCCATGATCGTGGCTGATGATACCGTGAAGATGGGTCCTATTGCTGCAAATGCCTATGATTCGACTCAGAGCGATACTTGTGGCTGGTACCAGGGTACCTATTTCAAGCATACCGATGACTGGTCTGTTCATTTTAAGCAGTCTTTCGGAATGGAGTACTACGCTCTTGAAGGTCTTATGGGTGAGGGTGGCGGAATGGGATCTGCCATTTCCCTGGATTCCATGATGGCCTTGTATGATACGGTTTGGGTTTACCCGTATCCGCTTTCTTCTAGCGCTCCGAAGTTCAGCGAGGTGTTCCCGGGACGTCTGGGGATTTGCCCCACCATGAAGATTTCGGCAATGCTTCTGGACTGGGCTGGTGAATCTTATGATGATGCCATCGATATTGACTTTGGCGGTATTTATGGCGGTAATGCCTATACGACAATTGTGCAGGGGACCAAGGAGTATAAGACTTGCGGTGGCCATGTTCTTGGCATGGTGCAGGAAACCCTCAGCCCCGATGGTTTGCCTCTTCGCGTGGATTCCCTGATTTTCCCCTGGGACCAGTGTTCTGCCGGTCGTGAAATTGACAAGTGGTTCATTCCGGAAGTGGTTGCTGTTGGCCCTGACGGCAAGGAATATACCAACGCCACCTGCCGCGATATTGATTTGAAACTGGATGCGGAAGGCTTCTGGCTGGCTGATGTGACGGAATCTCCTAACGGTTGTAACGATCCTATTAATCCTGGTTTCTATCCGTTAGACGATTTTGAATATCTGGATTCAGCCAAGACGATCAAGAACCCAAAATTTGACTGGGATGTTCAGGGCTGTAAACACAACTACAGCTTCTCCATGAAGATTTCTGCCCAGTTCAAGTATGTAAAGGGTCAGTATTTTGAATTCCGTGGTGATGATGATGTATGGGTCTTTATCAATAACCGTCTGGTGGTGGATATTGGCGGTTGCCATAGCCCTGTGGAAGGTGCTGTTGATCTTGATACTTTGGGCCTGGTTGAAGGTACGGAATATCCGTTCCAGATTTTCTTCTCGGAACGAAACGCAACGGGTTCCAACTTCAAGATGCGTACGTCCATCAATCTGCAGACCCAGAAGACTTACTTCCCGGTGCAGAAGTATAATCCCAATGGTGTCATTGAATATGAACTGAAGCAGTTGCTGATTGATGAGTCCTTGAGCTGCGATGTTTCCAGCGTGACCAAGGTGGACACCGCCTATGCTCAGACAGTGTTTAAGTTGGTGGGCGGAAGGTTGCCTACAGAGGGCATTCTCCTGGAACCTGGCCTGAATTATGGTGGTATCTGGATTAGCGAGAACATGTCGGCATTCACTGTGGATACCACCGCGTTTGTGAATTCCCGCCTCCTGGATCCTGGTACTTATGTGTTGATCTGCTACCTGGCTTCGGATCAGTCTCAGTATCAGATGATCACCTTTGTGGTGCCGGAATATCCCTTGCCGGATATCGCCTTCGTAGATGTCTTTACTCCTAGCGATAGCTTGTTGTTGCTGGATCCTGATGGTTTGACTCTTCGTGGTACGGTTCTTGGCGCTGATGGTGGCAAGAACGATACCCTTCTGGCGCATGTGACTTACCCTGATACGGTTCCTCTGAAAATTGTGCTCCTGTTTGGAAGTCGCCCCTGTGGCAATATGGATGAAGGCTCCAGTGTGAACTGCACCGTGAATTTGAATCTTTATACTAATGATCCTATTGGTTTCCTGGGTGTAGACAAGCAGCGCATTACCGAGATTTCTACAGATTCCCTGGGATATGCCCAGTTCTATGTGGTGGGTGATTCTGCCGTTAACGAAGGATCCTTTGTCATATATGGCAATGGCGTGGCCAATGAATTGATCTGGCGTAATATTCACTTCAAGGAACCTCCCGTACCTTTCGTAACCACTGCCCAGATGTTTGATGTTACAGGCGACGGTATTGTGGATAGTCTGGTGATTCCCTTTAGCAAGCCTTTCAAGGATGTGGTTCCTGATACCCTTTCCTGGAATTTTGGCGGAAGCACTTTCTACAATATCAACGGAATGGAAAATGTCTGGCCTCTGGTCCTTCTGGATTCTGTTGTTACTTTGTACAATCCGGAAGGCTTGAAACCCGACGTGTTTACTGGCGTTGCTGATAAAAAGTATGAGGGTACCTTGAGGTATCATTATACCTACATAGATGAAGATTCCGGCGATGAAGTTAAACTGGATATGAACACCTCCATTGAAGACAAGGTGGCTCCGGTTATCTTGAGTGCGGTTATCGAAAATCGCTCCAGCGATATGAGCGTTGTGGTTATCAGCTTGAGTGAAGGCTCTGATCACGCGGGTCTCAACACCAACGATCTCTTTGAATTCTACAGGGATTCCGCCTATTTCAATGATTCGCTCCTGATAACCGGTGTGGCTTTCAACAAACAGGAAAATGTTGTTTCTGTATTCTTTAATAGAACTCCTCAAGGGACATTACCTGCCGTTGGTGATTATGTCCGTCTGACTCCCGGAACTCTCAAGGACCGTTCTGGAAACGCAGCCCACTTGAACAACCCCAGGGTTCGTATCGTGGGTGAACAGAGAACTGAACTTGCCGTACCCGGTGTGGTCACGATCAACGGTGAAACTCCCTGGCCTTATGAAGATCCTATTGTTCCCATTTCTGTACCTTCTAACAAGACTATCAAGGAGATTACGGATAGCCTAGGTTTGCCTGGTTTGTTGCTGGGATTCAACATTGGTGAATTGGCAACTACCATGATCATGAATTTGCCTTCTGGTGCAAACCGTGATTCTGCACTGGCTCTGGTTAGGATTGTCTGGGATGGTTATTACTTCTCCCATATCGGAAATTTTGTGAATGAAGCTCATGGAATAATTGCATGTAATGACAGAACTGTCTTCTACAATGCCGAAAATCCGGAAAAGTCCAACTGTTACGATAATCCTGGCAACATTTTCTTTGAATGGAATGCCCGTAGCGAAAATGGACGCCTGGTAGGAACTGGTGCCTATATTACAAAGACCAAGGTGCGAATTTATTCAGGCAATGAGAAGGCCGGCGATACCGAGGATACATATACACTTGGTATTAAGCGTTCTAAATAAAAGTCTAACCTATAAAAGCGCAGAGTTCAACTCCGCGCTTTTAATTTATTGAAATTCGTACAGGGTCCGTCTATAAAAGCGGCCTGTTAGTCGAGGGGATACTTGTCCTTGGCGGCATCCAGTTCGGTGCTCTTGAGTTCGTATTGGCTGTAGAGATCGTCGATCTTTTTCTTGACGTCGTCCATGTCCTTGGCGATGGCTGTAATGGCGGCACCGTCACCGGACTCGGAGGCGGCAACAAGCTTTGCTTCCAGTTCGCCTGAAAGTTCCTCGGCCTTGGCAATATCGTCTTCAATTTTGGCGATGGCTTTTTCTAGAGGCTTGATGACCTTGGAGCGTTCGGCGATGTAGTCGGCACGGGCCTTGCGGTCCATCTTTGCAGAAGGAACGTCGGACTTGGCTTGAACTGCATCCTTGGTGACATCGATGTTGGAAAGTTTTGCGTTTTCGCCATCCATTCCACCGGGTTTCTTTTCGGCGGACCAACCTACCTTTTCAAGGAAGTCGGCGTAGGAACCTTCGAAGATTCGGCACTGGCCGCCATCGAAAACAACCAGACGGTTGGCGAAGGCGTGGAGCAATTCTTCGTCATGGGTCACCACCATGGCAGAACCTTCATAGTCTTCCAGGGCGTCGATAAGGCTTTCGATGGATTCCATGTCCAGATGGTTGGTGGGTTCGTCAAGAAGCAACAGGTTGCATTCCTCGGCGAGAATCTTGCCCAACAGCACGCGGCTGCGTTCACCACCGGAAAGGACCTTGATCTTTTTCAGGGCGTTGTCGCCGCTGAACATCATGAGGCCTGCGAGACCGCGGGCACGACTCTTCTGGGAAACTTCCTTGATGGCGGTGGCGATTTCTTCTTCCACCGTGTTGTCCAGATTGAGGCGGTTGATGTTTGTCTGGCCGAAGTAGTTAATCTGCAGGTTGGGATTGTGGCAGATTTCGCCAGAGGTAGGCTGCAGTTCCTTTGCGATCAGGTTCAGCAGGGTGGTTTTACCGCGACCGTTGGGGCCAATGATGGCAATGCGGTCGCCCTTGAAAACTTCGAATTCCAGGTCGGTTATGAGTTCGGGACCTTCACCGTATTTAAAGTGGAGGCTGTGAACCTGGAGCATACGCTTGCCGGGGAAGGGGGCCTCGGTAAAGCAGAAATCCAGATTGCGTTCGTGGGTCAGGCGCTCACCAGTGGCAAGCTTTGCTGCGGCCTTGATCTTGGACTGCACCATGGCAGCCTTGGCGGCCTTGTAACGGAAGCGTTCGATGAGCTGATCTAGCTGGGCCTTTTTCTTGGCCTCGTTTTCCTGGGTGCGCATGGCCACTTCTTCTTCTTCGGCGATGGTTTCGCGAAGCTTTTCTACAGTGCCCTTGACCTTGCGAATCTTGTGACGGTGAATGCCGATGGTGTGGGTGCAGACTTCATCCATGAAATGATGGTCATGGGTAATGAGCAACACTTCGCCCTTCCAGTTTCTGAGGAAGCGACTGAGCCAACGCATAGACACAATGTCCAGATAGTTGGTAGGTTCGTCAAGCAGAAGCATGTCGGGTTCGGAGGCCAGCACCTTTGCCAAGTTCAGACGGATCTGGAAACCGCCGGAAAGAAGCATTGGGTCCTTCTGCATGGATTCTTCATCGAAACCCAGACCGAAGAGAATTGCTTCCACCTTGTGTTCTTCAATCCAGCCGTCTTCATTGGGCTTCAGCACGCTGCAGGCTTCTTCATGAACCGTGGGCTTGGTAAAGTTGATGTGCTGCTGCAGATAGCCCAGCGTATACTTTTTAGGAATGTCGATGACGCCACCGTCCAGGCATTCCTGGCCAAGGATCATCTTGAAGAGGGTGGACTTCCCGCAACCGTTTCTACCTACGAGGCCGACGCGTTCGCGGGGGCCTACCAAAAAGCTTGCCTGGTCCAGAAGGACCTGCATGCCAAAAGACTTTGTAACGTTCTGTACTTGAATCACGAAGGCACAAGATAGAAAAATGCACCTAGCCCTTGTTCACCTTAATCCAAAGGCTTTAACCCATTTTCGTGATAGAACTGGATGTCTGCCATGACCTGGTCCACCCAACTTTTGATGAGGGGTGATTTTGTCCATTGGGCGTCGGTGTAGTTCATTCCCTGTTCTGGGTAAAAAGTGGCGATTGTATTTTCGAGACTAAGAACCTGTAGCTGTTTGCCCAACCTTTTGGCTCCCTCGAAAATCTGATTCAGTCCATCTATTTCGGGATCCTTTTTTTCAGTCGGATCATTGGCGTGGATAATGTGATCCTGTGCCTTATGGCCGCCCATGGCTAAAAGACCGTGGGTATCCTTGGGCCCCCTGAAGTTAAAGTCAAAGTTGGAAACGTGCCTGATCAAAGACATAAGAAGGGCGGGGTCAACCTGGTTTTCCTTGGCGGCTTCCATAACGGGGAGGGCTATAAGCTGTTCCTTGTTCCAGGGCGTGCCTTCATAGGATATCTGCAAGGTGTGGGTCGTAGACTCGTCGCTAAGTATGGCGACCTTGTAGCGGTTTCCCAGTTTCTTTTGCAGGAGCTTTTTTAGCTTGAAACCTCGATTCTTGAATTGCTTATATCCGCGAAGTTCAATTTGCAAGGTGTCGTCAAGTCGAACAAGAACTGGCTTTGTGGGCTTATCGACCACGTCTGCGTAGGTGTTTAGAATTAGCGGCAGAATATAGGACAACTCTGATTTTGGACGGCTCAGGTCGCAGGAAGAATCCAAGGTCAGATTTTCTGTAGAGGCAATCTTGTGGACCGCCTTTGCGGAGTATTCCATGAATACGGAATGGTCGTCGGTGGACTGGATTTCGGGAACCGGATGTACCTTGTAGGCGATGATGATTGCCGCTATGATGACTGTGGTGCAGATGATTACCCGCCTAAGGAGCTTTGCCCGGATCAATACCTTAAGCCAACTCCTGACTTTGGGGCTTTTCAGGAGGTAGGTGGCCAAAAAGGCAATGATGGCTGTCCACAGAACGATAAAGATCACCTTGTAAATATAGAGAAAAAGAAATTCTATCTTTAGGGTATGCTGAATCCGTTGAAGAATATCGTGGTCATTGGAGACCGTATTTTAATCAAGCCCCTTGAATCTGCCAACAAGACCGGAAGTGGCCTTTACCTGCCGCCCAGTGTCAAGGAACATGATGCGGTGCATACGGGATTGGTGGTGAAGGTTGGCCCGGGGTACCCGATTCCTGCCAGCCAGGATCCTGATGCCGTATTCCGAGGAGAATCCAGTGATAACGTGAATTACGTACCCCTCCAGGTGAAAGAAGGTGACGAGGCCCTGTACCTCCATGCCAGCGGTACGGAACTAGAAGTGAACGGTGAACGTTATGTAATCGTTTCCCAGAATGCGGTGATGCTGGTGGTACGCCCTGTCGTTCCTGACGACGTCTCGTCTATCGTATAAAAAAACGCGGCTCTAAGGCCGCGCTCCGTAAGTAAAACATTCGACAATGTTGTTGGCCCTAGGTGGCCGAAGTCTTGCCCAGGCTCTTGAAAAGTTCCAGGGTTTCCTTTAGCGTGTTGGCTGTAACGTTGTTTGCCTCGAAGATGGAACGGACTTCGCCCTGGATGGAATCAAACAGCTGCTTGTTGCAGAAAAGATTTTCTCGCAGGGCCTTGTTGGCCTGGTAAAGGTCCCTAAGAGCGAACAAATACTTTGTCTGCTTTTCGGTCTGGGCGACCGCTTCCTTCTTGTACTCTTCCAGTTTGACCTTCTTTTCGGCGGCAACTTGGGGGTCGTTTTCCTTGAGGATGTAGCTGGGCAGCGTGGCGAAGTCTTCGAACTTTGCGGTTGCCGAAAGGTTTCGTGACATGGAACTGCGGAGACCCACGTTCTTCACGGAGGAGTCGATGGAAATGGTGCAACTGGAAGTTCCATGGTAGTTGCAGCGGACGCGAGTTTCTACCTGTTTAAGTTCGTTAAACGGATTGAAATCCTCGTCGGATTCTACATAACGTAACGGAACGTACAAAGGGGTAGGTTCGCCGGCAATGGTAATGCGGTACGAAAGGCAAGGCTCGTTGTTGAACATCTTTGTTTCGTACAGGTTGTTGCTGCTGTGGAGCAAGGTCTTCACCTTGCTGTGCAAAGTCTTGGCGTCGTAAGGCTCATGAAGCATTTCGGGAATTTCGCTCATCATGACAGATTTTACGATACCGGGGAAATTTTCGGTAATGGTGCTGTTGGACGTTGCCTTGCCCCAGATCGGCATGCCCAGGAACAGAATGTCGGTAATGACGGTCTGCTTGCGTCCGTTAAAGAATGCGATGGCTCTGGCGATGTTGGCTAGGGCGAGCCACTTGCGGATCGGAACGTAGATGTCGCTCTGGTCGCAAAGTTCTGCCAGGTGGCTAATGACGCGCAATGTTTCGTGGCTCAGTTCTACCTTCTTGATTTCTTCGCACCACTGTTTGCGCTCTTCCTTGGAAACGGTCAATGCTTCAGGAATGGATACGTTCTCGAGACGGTCCAGGTTCTGTAGCAAATCGCAGAGGGCTGCCGGAGAAAGACTGTCGGGCAAAGAAATGGTCAGGGTTATCTGGTCCGCAATTTCGGCGCGGTTCAGCACGCTCTCGGGACGCTGGTCGCTGGAAATTGTCAGTGCGGCGCCCTTGCGGTTATGCAGGGCAATCTGGATGTTTTCCTTGGCCACGTCGTCGGCGGGATTGAAATCCTGGAAGGCGATAAAGTCGTACTTTTCCAGACCCTCGGGTAACTGCTGTGTATGGCGGTTAATCTTGAGGTGGTTGGATGCCTTGAATGTCTGGGCTAGACGATCGGTAAGCATGGTCTTTCCGGAACCGGCGCGGCCATAGATAAAGAAGGGTTCGCTAGTCACCGTAGCGAGAAATCCAAGCTGGATGCAGGTCTCCCTTTCGGGAATGCCGTTGTTCAGTGCCTGCAATAATTCCGAAATACGTTGAGTCAGTGTCATATTATCCTTCCTAGTGGTAAAAATATAACAACTGA
The DNA here is from genome assembly GCF_900142505.1 of Fibrobacter sp. UWH5. Lineage (NCBI taxonomy): Bacteria > Pseudomonadati > Fibrobacterota > Fibrobacteria > Fibrobacterales > Fibrobacteraceae > Fibrobacter > Fibrobacter sp. UWH5. The sequence continues at coordinate 9,755 of NZ_FRBB01000028.1, forward strand.
AAAAACTCCTTTACACTGAAAAAGGGAAACAAACCTCTTTTTGAAAAAAATGCAGTTTGTCTGGGACTACGATCCCGCGAGCAACAGGTCTATATGGTGGATTGCAGAAAGGGAAACGCTAACTTTTTGGTAAACGGTAAAGATGTTGGGATGGTTCCGCATTTTTTCGTCGAGTCTACAAGCGTCTTTCTGCGTGATGATGATTGCGTCTCCGGGGAACCGCTCAAGAAGTGCCGCCAATTTTTTAGGGAAGCTGCGGTCATGATCTTTCAGGAGGCGGTTGTCCACCGTAGGAATCCCGAAGGAATCCAGGTCCTTTAAAAAACGTTTTGGGGAACCGATTCCGCACACGGCTCTTGCCCGATGAAAACGCCCCAGGGATTGAGGAAGCGATTCGCCTTGAGCATTTGCGATGCGGTCTATGTGAAATTCAATGTGGTCTTCGCAAGAGAGGTTCAGTGTGCTTTCGCCTTGAGGGTGGTCCTCGGGAAGGCTTCGGCAGGGGCCTGCGGGCCATAGCTGCCCGATGCCGCCACCTTCAGAGGGAAGGTCTTCCTTCCACCGTAAGATAATGTTGACTGCCCCCGTAAGTCGGCTGTCTTCAAAGCCGTCGTCGCAGATGATGTATGCGGGCGGAGTCTTCCGCTGTAAAAGCTGCAGGACTGTGCGATGGCGGTTTCCTGTCCCGATGACCTCTATAAAATTAGACGTACCGGTCTGCTTACCCCCATCCCCTAGGGATTCAATTTCTTCGCGGAGCATCTGGATTTCGTCGTAGGCGTAGGAATGGCAGAGGATGGCGACGCCCTTGGTGTGGGGCCCGTTTTGTGGCTGTGACAATCGCTTGGCCAGCCAGAGGCAGAAGGGGGTCTTGCCGGCGCCGCCGGTGCGGTAACTGCCCACCACGATCAGCTTCGTGGAGCCCAGTTTTTTTGGGAGGGTGAGGTCGGGGCGCAGGGCAACTTTATGGTGTAGCAAATACGCCGCCCTATAACAGGCGGCGGCTATTTTAAGAAGGTTCCGTCGAACTGATTTCATTTTTCAGATTGACCTAAAAGCACCACATGTGCGCCCTACTGTCTACTACCTATACCCTACAGACAGTGTCTCTTTTGCTGCAGGACCAGGTCGGCCAGGACCAGGGCGGCCATGCTTTCGACTATCACCGGAGCGCGGACTGCCACGCAGGGGTCGTGACGGCCTTTGGCCAGAAGCTGACCGTTTTCGCCACCGCGGCCGGCCGTGTTCTGGTTCTGGCTGATGGTGGCGGTGGGCTTGAAGGCCACCTTGCAGTAAATGGGTTCGCCGTTGCTGATGCCACCCAGGGAACCGCCTGCGTTGTTGGTCTTGGTGTGGTAGTTGTGGCCGTCGAAGAACAGTTCGTCGTTGTGTTCGCTGCCGTGCATGCGGGCGGCGGCAAAACCGCTACCGATCTCGAAACCCTTGCTGGCGGGAATGGAGAGCATGGCCTGGGCCAGCAGGGCATCCAGGCGGTCGAAAACCGGTTCGCCCAGGGCGACCGGCGGATTCTTGACCAGCAGGCAGACGGTTCCGCCTACGCTGTCGCACTTGGTGCGGGCGTCCATGACCACTTCTTCCATCTTGGCGCTGGCGGCGGGATCCGGGCAGCGGACGGGAGAGGCTTCGATCTGTTCCAGGGTCAGGGTGTTCAGGTCCAGGGGGCCGCAGTCCACTTCGCCGATGGAGTTGACCCAGGCGATGATTTCGGTTCCTGCCACCTGCTTCAAGAGCTTCTTGGCCACGGCGCCAGCGGCAACACGGCCGATGGTTTCGCGGGCGGAACTGCGTCCACCGCCGCGGTAGTCTCTAAAACCGTACTTCAGGTCGTAGCACAGGTCGGCGTGGCCCGGACGGTACCACTTCTGGATTTCGGCGTAGTCGTGGCTGCGCTGGTCTTCGTTAAAGACAGCGAAGGAAATGGGTGTACCCGTTGTTTTTCCTTCAAAAACGCCAGAAAGGATGCGAACCTGGTCCTTTTCGTCGCGGGGAGTGGTCATCTTGTTCTGACCGGGGCGACGGCGGTTCAGTTCGGCCTGGATGTCGGATTCGTCGAGGGGGAGTCCTGCAGGGCAACCGTCAAGGACGGAGCCTACGCCTGCGCCATGGGATTCACCCCAGGTCGTAACGGAAAAAATCTTACCAAATGTGCTAGACATGCTCAAAATATAGCTAAAACACGTTTTTACACAAAAAAAATTGTCAATGGGGGTGCAATCTAACAAAAGTTTACTATCTTTTACATTGGTTTTTAGGAGACCGCCGTGCAACGTATCGTATATTTCATTGTGATATTGACAACACTTCTGTCTACAGGAGTGTTTGCTCAGCATGGTAACGATTTCGCCGGTATCCCCTTTGGATCTTCCCGTGAAGAAGTCATTGAAGAAGTGATGAAGATGGGGTATGAACCTTTTGGTCAGCGTGCTGCAGGTGATCATATCGTTATCCCCGTCTACAACTTCGGCGAACTTCCGGTGCAGGTCGACTTCATTTTCAATAAGAACGACAAGTTCTATTCCTTTGAAATTCGGACTGGTCGTGTTGAACGTGCCCGGCTGAGTAAGTCCTTCGAGGCTGCAGGTTACATGTCTGACCAGTTCACCTTGAAGTATGGCAAGTCCAGTGGCGCTCCCACCATCGATGAAACTTCTACCCTCAAGGAAAACTACCGCAACATGTTCCAGCAGTGGTTCTCCGTGAAGACTCTCGATGTAGACGTTTCCATTATTCAGAAGGACGGGCGCTACTTTGTTCTCGGTACCGTTGTCCATCGTAAGCTTGCCACCGAAAAGAAGGCTCGTGGCGAAACGAAGACTGAAAAGACGACTATCGAACGTCCGGTGTTCTAATAAGCAAGAATTCGAACCGCTGATTTTTGAAGAAGCTCCGCAAAGATGCGGGGCTCTTTTTTTTGTATACGTAAATCAACTGCTAGACGGATGGAATCCTTTTGGGGAGTTCTGTTTCGGGCTGGCAGTTGATTCTTGTAATAATTAAAAAAAAAGTACATCAAAGGTCTTGGCAACTAATTGTAATTGATTTAAATTTGTAATGATTACAAATAATGATGGTGCAGAAAGGTTTGCAACGGATCTTCCGGATGGTGAATCTAATATGCAGAACCCAATTAACCCGCGCGATGGTTTTATGGCAATAGGCATTGCGCACATCCCGGCAAGGGCCGAAGGAGAATCATATGAAGGTTTGGAAGTGCAAGGTTTGCGGATACATCCACATGGGTGAAGAAGCTCCGGAAGTATGCCCCCTCTGCAAGGCTAAGAAGACCGCTTTCGTTTGCGAAGGCGAATCTGCAGCAACTGCCGCCTCTAACGGCGCAAAGGTCGTAAAGACTGTTTTCGCTGACGAACACAAGGTGGGTATCGCCCAGGGTCTGGATCCCGAAGTGGTGCAGGGTCTTCGCGAAAACTTTAACGGTGAATGCTGCGAAGTGGGTATGTACCTTGCCATGAGCCGTCAGGCTGATCGCGAAGGCTACCCCGAAGTGGCTGAAGCCTACAAGCGCATCGCTTTCGAAGAAGCCGAACATGCCGCGAAGTTTGCTGAACTCCTTGGTGAAGTGGTTCACGCCGACACCAAGATGAACCTCCAGCTCCGCGTTGCTGCAGAAGCCGGCGCAACCGAAGGCAAGCTGGCTCTCGCCAAGCGCGCCAAGGAACTGAACTACGACGCTATCCACGACACCGTCCACGAAATGTGCAAGGACGAAGCACGTCACGGTGGCGCTTTCGAAGGTCTCCTGAACCGTTATTTCAGCAAGTAACTAGGGTCGCGGCGGATGCCGCAATGACTTTAGCGTGAGGATTTATGAAGCAGACTGCAGATATTCTGACTAGCAAAGGCATTCGCCCCTCTGTGCAGCGGGTGACTGTGCTTCATTACCTGCGGGGCGTAAAGACTCACCCTACAGTTGATACCATCTATCAGGACTTGTTGCCTGAAAACCCTTCGCTGTCCCGCACTACGGTGTACAATACGCTGCAGTTGCTTAGCGATAATGGGCTGGTGCTTACTCTTGACTTTGGCGAGGGCTACCTGCGTTACGACGCCGACTGCAGCCCCCATTGCCATTTCAAGTGCAAGTGCTGCGGCAATGTCTTTGACCTGATGTCGCCTCCGCCGGACTGTTCGACCATGCTGCCCCAGGGCTTTAACCTGAGTGCGGTGCAGTTGAGCCTGTTCGGTACCTGCCCGAAGTGTTCAGGGCACTAGGCCATGCGCGGAATCAAGTGAACTTGTTCTCTATAAGTAAAGAAGGCCCCGGTTCCTACCGGGGTCTTTCTTTTTTTAAAGGTATGCGGGACAGGCCTGCTAACCTATATATAATTAAGCCTTGAACTTGTCCAGGGCTTCGTTGGAGCCGATGACCAGGAGCACGTCGTTTTCCTTGAGGGGGTAGTCGGCGATGTTACCGATCTTGGGAGTGGGTTCCAGGGGGTCGCGGATGGCAATCACCTGGATGCCGTACTTGTGGGTGAGGCTCAAGTCCTTGAGGGTCTTACCCCAGAAGGATTCGGGGCAGGCGATTTCCACGATGGAGAAACCTTCCATGAAGGGCAGGTAGTCCAGCATGTTGGGGCGGTTGAGACGTTCGGCCAGGGAAATGGCCATGTCGCGTTCCGGGTGGAAAATGTCGGCGACGCCCAGCTTTTCGAGAATGGTGGTGTGGGCGGGGCTACTGGACTTGGCGATAATGTGCTTGACGCCCAGTTCGCGGAGGTTCAGGACGGTGAGGAGGGAGGCCTGGAGGTCTTCGCCGATACAGCAGATGACGCTGTCCACCTTGGCGAGGGGCAGGGACTGGAGCTGCTTTTTGCGGGTGCCGTCGGCAACAACTGCCTGGGCCACCTGGTTAGAGATGTCCTGGATCTTTTCGGGGCTGGGGTCCACAACCATCACATCGTGACCGAGTGCAGTCAGGTGACGGGCCAGGAAATAGCCGGTGTTACCCAGGCCGATAACTACAAATTGTTTAGAAGCCATGTGGGCAAAAATAGCAAATAGAGGAAAGGTTAAAGCGTAAAGGTGACGTTTAAAGGTGCATCCAGTCTCTTTATCCTTTAACCTTTAGGCTTTCCGCTGATTAGCCGACCATAATGTCTTCTTCGGCGTACCACATGCCGTCTTCCTGCTTCTTCGCCACGGCGGAAATCAGGAACAGGGGGCCCATGCGGCCTACGAACATGACCGTGCAGACCACGATCTTGCCGGGGATGGACAGGTCGGGGGTAAGTCCCATGGAAAGTCCGCAGGTGCTGTAGGCGCTGACCACTTCGAAGAATACCTTCAGGAAGGAGCCTTGGGCGTTGGAGGTGCCTGCGGCTTCGGTTTCCAGGAGGACCAGGGTGGCGACTACGATAACTACGATGGCCACGACGAAGATTCGGACGGCCTTATCGACGGTGGTTTCGGGAATGGTGCGGCCCAGAATCTGGGTCTTTTTGCGGCCCAGCAGTCGGTTGAAGCCCAGGAGGGCGATCACGGCCGTGGTGGTGGTCTTGATACCGCCGCCGCAGCTACCGGGGTTTGCGCCGATCAGCATGATAATCACGAAGAAGAACAGGGAGCCGACGCTGAGGCTTGGGACGTCGATGGAGTTGAGACCTGCGGTTCGGCTGGTAAAGGCCATGAAGATGCTGGTTTCAAGTTTCTGCCCGAAACTCAGGTCCGAGAAGACGTTGCCCCATTCGCTGAAGATAAAGAAGGCGATACTGACGGTAACGATAATGAGGGTAAAGCTGATGGCGATACGGCTATGGAGCGAGATTTTTCGAAAGGCTCGCTTCTTGAAGTCGTACATGTACTGGATTTCGGTAATGGCCAGGAAGCCGAAACCGCCGGCCAGGGCCAGGATGCAGGTGGTGATGTTCACGATGGGATTCAGCTGGAAACGGACCAGGGAATCGGGGAACAGGGTGAAGCCTACGTTACAGAAGGAACTGATTGCCTGGAAGATGCTTCCGAAAATGCGGTCGTAGAGGCTGTACTGCACCAGGGCTTCTTCGGTAAACTGGGTGAAGTAGAAGATGGCGCCGATGCCTTCCAGGATGAAGGTAAAGGGGAGGACTGCCTTCAGGATCTTCTGGGCGTCCACGTTACCTTCCTGGGTGTAGTTGGCCAGTAGGGCGGACTGGTGGTTGAATCCCGGATGCATACCTGCCAGGAGGATGATCACCGTAGAAATTGTCATGATTCCGAGACCGCCTGCTTGCATGAGGAGGACCAGGATCCAGTTGCCGATGGGGCTGAAGCTTGCGCTGATATCAATAGTAGAAAGCCCGGTGACGCAAACGGCGGAGGTTGCCGTAAAGAAGGCGTCCAGAACGCCGATGGGTTCGCGCTGGGCGAAGGGCATGGAGAGAAGGAAGGCCCCCAAGGTAATGAGGGAGAGGTAACCCGACACGATCATCAAGATGGGGTTTCCGTTTTTCTTCTTCTTTTCAAAGGCCTTTTCGAGATAGTCGAAGGCTTGGTACCTAGAATGTAACATGGGGACAAAGATAGTAATTTGGGGGAGGGTGTCGAGCCTTGCCGAGGGGGGGGGACGTTTTCTAAATTGCGCGCCGTTATGAAGAATTTGCGCGCTATTTTGATGCCGATTGCCATTATTCTTGGCATTTTGTTGCCTCAGGCCAGCGTTCTTGCGCCGACCCTCCCTTTCCAGATTGGAACCATGATGCTGTTGACCTTCATCGGCAAGGTCCCGCCCCAGGAACATGGTTATACCTTCAAGATCGAGGTTCGTGCCTTTATCGCCAGCATGCTGCTGCTTGCCCTGCTGTGGGTGAGCGTTGAAGTTTTCGGGCTGCCTCGTGACGTCTTGCTGGGTGGCGCCATTATCTGCCTTTGTCCGCCGGCAAACGCCGCCCCCGCCATGGCCAAGATGCTGGGCGGAAACCCGGTGCTGGCTTTGAAGATCTTTTTAAGTGGGCACTTGATCGCCTGCTTCAGCATCCCTATTATATATGGTTACCTGACCGGTTCCGAGGCGGGTTTTGCTGAAATCGCCCTCCGAATCTTCAATTCTATCCAGCCGATTATTTCTATCCCGTTGGCCTTGGCTCTTGGGGTCCGCTCCTTCTACCCGGAAATTGCCGACAAGGTGGCGAAATTCTCCAAGTACACCATCTTCATCTGGACTTTCAGCGTCTTCGTGATTCTTGCCAAGGCTAGCCGCGATATCCGCGAAATGGGTTTTGCCGATCTGTGGAATAGCGGCACCTTGCCCCTGCTTGCCGTTGTGGCGTTGGTCCTTTGCATTTTGCAGTTTGTGCTGGGCTGGTTCTGCGACAAGAAGCACCCCATCGAAAGTTCCCAGAGCATGGGCCAGAAGAATACCACTCTGGTCATCTGGATCGCAAGTCTCTATGCCGGCCCCGTAGCCGCCATCGCTCCCACCTGCTATGTGGTGTGGCAGAACCTGGTGCTTAGCTACATGAGCGCCCGAGTCAAGCCGAAGAAGTAGTATCTTTTGAATATGACTCACAGGGAACTCGTCAAGAAACTTTTTGAAAATCAGGATTTGAAGTACAAGGATTTCCACCTGCCCTTGGTGCCGGGGATTTCCTGTGACTCCCTTATCGGGGTGAGGGTTCCTGTACTGCGAAAGCTGGCCAAAGAATTTTTTGGTACTGCTAAAACTTCGGGCAAGTCGCAGGCTGGGGCCGCGCGGACCGTTGGTGGGTCCATCGCGAAGTCCGTGGGCAGTTCCATTGCGCCGGATGTGGCCAAGTTCATGGACTCGCTTCCCCACAAGTACTTCGAGGAAAACCATATCCATTCCATGCTGCTGGAGCACATCAAGGATTTTGACGAGTGCCTTGCCCGCACGGAACAGTTTTTGCCCTACATAGACAACTGGGCCATTTGCGACGGGAAAAAGCCCCGGGCCCTGCTGAAGGATGTTCCGCAATTTCTGAAACGCATTCAGGAGTGGGTCAAGTCGGACCACCCTTATGTGGTGCGGTTCGGCATCAACATGCTGATGGACTTGTTCCTGGATGACCGTTACGACCCGAAGTTTTTGAAGTGGGTGGCCGCGGTGGATACGGCAAAGTTCAAGTCGTTGCCGGATGGGGCTCCAAGTGGGTCGGCTGCGGTGATGGCGCCGAACCCGAGGGTGGCTGCTGCAACTCCCGCAGGCGTTACGCTTGCGAATCCCGAATACTACGTGCAGATGGAAGTGGCCTGGTATTTCGCTACCGCCCTTGCAAAACAGTGGGACGACGCTGTGCCTTATATTGAAAAACGAAAACTAGACCCGTGGACTCACAACAAGGCCATCCAGAAATCTATCGAAAGCTTCCGCGTGACCGACGAGCATAAGGCATATTTGCGGACGCTGAAGGTTTAAATTGCTGTGGTTGGATGTTGAACGGAAGGTGTTTTTGCGAAATTGGGTTACTAAATGAGCTTTTTGACGACATTTAGTAACCTAGAGTTTGTACAAACTAATTAGAAATTTGGGTTTTGTTGAAAAACGGGGTTACTAGTCAAGTTTTTTATGGTCTTTTAGTAACCTGAATTCAAAAATGAAAACGCCTGATAATGGAAATTGACTAAAAACATTACATATAAACTAAAAATAAGGTCACTAAAAGTCTTAATCAGCGGGTTTTAGTAACCTATTTTGGAATTTTTTGTCTTTCCCGGAACAACTAATAGGTGTTTAGCCCTTTGTTGAACTACATTTGAGGATCATGTCTGGTAATCTGCAATCAAGAATCCTTCATCTGCCGGCATCGACGGCCAACAACCGGATGCGTAAACGTAAATTTCCGCCAAGTCCGCATCGAGCATCACCTTTACCCCGCGGATGGTATATATCCGCGACTTGAGCAAATCCTCGTCTATCAGGGAAAATCCGGGCTTTTTCGGCGCGACGGCCTCGGCCGCACTGGCCGCACCAGTTTGTCAATAGGCCCGCGCGATATTCTGAAAAATATTTTGGTGGGGGAAGTCTCCCCCTCGCTCCAACCGCCTTCGGCGTTTTTCGCTACCCCTTCTAGCGGGGACACCCCGCAACGCCCCGACTGCAAAAATAAACGAGATTTGCCTCGGAAACCTTGAAATTGCCATCTTTTGTCTTCAAAAAGGGTATATTTCCCTTGTATGTCAATCAAGTTCATTTCGCCTAAAAAGTCCGTCAATTCCGCGTTCCTCAAGCTCCCTGTTTCCGTCGAAAAGATGGAGGATTTCAAGCTTTCGCTCAAGAATCTTTATAGCAAGCGGAACGCAGCGCAGGACGAAGAATACCACAAGGGCGAAATCTGGAATTTTTTACGCAAGATTTTTGAACCTGATTATTCGGTGCAGGTCAACCGCCCGATAGACCTTGCAATTTTTAACGGGAATACGGCAAGTGCAAAGCCGGCGGTGATTATCGAAGCGAAGTCGCCGACGAATGTTGCGGAAATGTTTTCGGCGGAGCACCCGAACGTAAAATCGTTGCAGGAACTCGTCTATTACTTTATGCTGGAATACGTGCAATCGGGCAATCACGAAATCAAGTGGCTCGCCATCACGAATTTTGACGAATGGTATTTCTTCGACGTAAAAGACTTTATCCGCTATTTTGGGAACAAGACGAAACCGATATACGATCAGTTCCTAAAATTCAAGGCGAATCAGATGAGCGGCAACAAGACCTCCGATTTCTACAACGAAATCGCGAAACCCGCCATCGACGACTTCCTCGCCTCCTGCGACATCAACGTCGTGCATTTCAGCCTTGCAGATGCTTGCAAGAACGTCATTGCGAGTCCCGGATCAAAGTCCGGGATAAACTCCACGAAGCAATCTAATGCAGCGTGTCATCCTGAGCGGAGCGTAAGCGGAGTCGAAGGATCTAAAAAGCTCCTCCCTCTCTACAAATTCCTCTCCCCGGAAACTCTCCTTGCCAAGCCTTTCGCAAACGACAGCAACAGCCTTGACCGCAATTTTTATGCGGAACTCTTGCACATCATCGGCCTCGAAGAAGTAAAAGAAGAAAAGGGCGGCAAGAAAGTCATCCGACGCAAGAACCCCGCAAATCGCGACAAGGCGAGCCTCCTCGAAAGTGCCATCTACCAGCTTGAAGACGATTTCCCGAACAAGGAAGAATGCGAGGCGATGGCACTCCGTCTCTGCATCACATGGGTGAACCGCCTGCTGTTCCTGAAACTTGTCGAATCGCAAATCCTCATGTATCAAAAGGGCGATGCATCGTACCGGTTCATGAGTACAGACAAAATAGCGAACTTCGACGAACTGAATATTTTCTTTTTCAAGGTACTCGGCAAGAAAATCGAGGATCGCGACGAAGACGTACTCAAGCGTTACCCGAACGTCCCTTACCTGAACAGTTCACTGTTCGAGCCGACCGAAGACGAAAAGCACCTGAAAATCCGAGGCATTCCCGATGCCCAGATGGAAATTTTCAACAAGACTGTCCTGAAGGACGAACGCGGCAAACGTGCGAAAGGCACTCTCCCGAATCTGGATTACATCTTCAAGTTTCTCGATGCGTATAACTTTGCAAGCGATGCCCAAGGCGGTGTGACCTCTACGAGCAAGACGCTCATCAACGCGTCGGTTCTCGGACTCATCTTCGAAAAAATCAACGGCTACAAAGACGGCAGTTTCTTTACGCCGGGGTTCATCACCGACTATATGGCCCGCGATGTGCTGGAACGGACCGTGGTGCAGAAGTTCAACGAGAAAAAGTCCTGGAAATGCGAAAATTTGGAAGATGTCTCGGACAAGATTGAGGACATTTCAGAAGCGAATGAAATTGTCGATGATATCCACGTTGCCGATGTCGCCGTAGGTTCTGGACATTTCTTGGTGTCGGCCCTTAATCGCCTGCTTGCAATCAAATCGGAATTGAACATTTTGTGCGATGCGGACGGCAAACGCATCAAACGTCGCGACCTGATTTTGAAAGTAGATAACGATGAACTTTCTGTTGTTGATGACGAGGGCGAACCGTTTGAATACAAGCCGGGCAACGAAGAAAGCCAGCGGTATCAAGAAGCTTTGTTCAACGAGAAACGTCGCATTATCGAGAATTGCCTTTTCGGCGTTGACCTGAACCCCAATAGCGTGAACATCTGCCGTTTGCGCCTTTGGATTGAACTTTTGAAGAACGCCTACTACACCAAGGAAAGTGACTACAAACAACTCCAGACACTCCCGAACATCGACATCAATATCAAAGTCGGTGATTCGCTGCTGAGCAAATACCCCGTGCAGAACGGGTATGTCGTTTTGGACTTTTTGCAGAAAGAAGACAAGGCCGACAAGAAAAACGGACTCGCCGCGAAACTCAAGGAATACAGGAAAAACGTTCAGGATTACAAGGCGGGCGGAACGAGCTACAACAAGCAACAGCTTCGCCTGAACATTGCTGGTCTCAAGTCGCAACTCAAGGAGCCGCCCAGCATCGACCTCTTCGGAAACGTAGTCAAGAACAACGATATTGATTTTTCCAACTCGCTTGAATGGATGTTCGAATTCCCAGAAATCCTCGACGACGAAGGCCGCTTTACAGGCTTCGACGCCATCATCGGAAATCCGCCGTATGTGCAACTCCAGAGCATGGGCGAGATGAGCGACGTTTACAGCAAACGGGATTACAGTTGCTACAACAAATCCGCAGACCTTTACTGCCTCTTTGTGGAACGCGCCTACAGCCTGCTGAAAAAGAACGGATATTTTTCGTTCATCATGCCGAACAAGTGGATGCTTGTGGATTACGGCAAGGAACTGCGAGAGTTTATGAGCCAGACCTCACTCAAGAAAATTCTCAACTTTGGCGATGTCCAGTTCTTTGCCGATGCGACCATTTACGTATGCATATTCGTATCGCAAAAGTCCGGCGACAAGATGCCTGTTTTGGCGTGCTCGCTGAACAGCAAGAACTATCACGGCGAATTTGAAAAAGAAGTCAAGGCGGCGACATTCGAGTTCTCGGCAGAAAATTTCGGTGCAAGCGAATGGAGCATCCGCAACAAACTCCACGATTCTGTATTGCAGAAAATGAACGTCGGAACGGCTCTGAAAGATATGCCGATTTCCATTAATTACGGCATCAAGACCGGCTTCAACGACGCGTTCTTTATTGACGGAAAGACGAGAGAAAAACTCATTGCCGAAGACCCCAATAGCGAAGATCTCATAAAGCCCCTGCTCCGCGGCCGAGACATTAATGTATGGGTGACGGAAAGCGATCAGTATCTAATCAATCCGCATAACGGAATAAAAGAAAGGAACATTGCGCCCATCAATATTGATGAATATCCTGCAATAAAAAAGCATCTTGATCAATTTATAGATAAGCTGGTTAAACGTGGGGATAAAGGCGATACGCCATACAATCTACGTAATTGCGCTTATTTGGAAGAATTTGCCAAACCGAAAATCATGTATCCGAACATGACATCGGTATTCCCGTTTACCTACGACGAAACCGGCTCTTTCGGCAACGACAAATCTTTTATCATTACGGAAAAGGACAATTCGCAGAATTTGCCAAAGGGAACGGAAAACGTCATTGCGAGCGAAGCGAAGCAATCCAATGCGGAATGTCACCCTGGAGCCGAAGGCGATAGGGCCCACTTACTAAAAGCCCTCCTCGCCATATTCAATTCCAACCTCGTCAAACTCTGGATATGGTATAACTGCCCCGAACTCATGGGCGGCACCCGTGAAATCCGCAAAGTCTATTTCGAAAACTTCCGCATCCCCCTAAATAACACGGAACTCCTACACCAACTCGCCACCCTCGCCGATGAAATCATCGCTGCGAAGAAAACCGGTGAAGACACAACGGAATTGGAAAAACGCGTGAACGAAATCGTCTATCAACTCTACGGCATCACCGATGCTGAAGAAATTGAAGCCGTGGAGAAGAGGTGAAATTATAAAGTATCTATTAAAAAATAAAGGAATAATGATGGAAATGCTTTCACTTACTTTTACTATTATTGGAACCTTTGTTACCTGTGAAGAAGCTATTCGTGGGGGAATATGGACTTCAATTAAAAGTTTTTTCAAATGGAGAAAAATACATAAAAAGAAATGGAATTCTGATGATCCAGTAGTTCAAGCTCTTTTAGAAGAATTCAAGAAAAGCGATAAATCAGATTTCACTTATTCAAAATTAGAGAAAAATGCCATTGAAGAAATTGCACAAAAATATATACAAGAAAAGGGGTATGATAAAACTCTAAATATAATTTGTAGACATTTTTTCAAGAATGCTATTGTGTCTATTTTAACGGACTTTGCCGACTATATTGATTTGGTTATGACGGAAGGGGAAAAGGTTTTACATAACGATATGACCAAAGGATTTGGGAAAATAGGAAAAAAAATAGACGAATCAACAAGTGAATTAAAAGACGCCATTATGGGAAATGGTTTAAGCCCTTCCTGGGACAATATTACTCTATTATTAGTAAATCCTAAATGTGATGCTGTGCAATTCGGAACATTTATTGTTAAAAAATGTGCTAGTTTTCTAGAAAATGCAGTAATGCTATACCCAAATACCACTGCATATATTTCTAATAAATATAGCATGCTTCTAAAACAATGTTTGTTAGAGTCGAATGCGGATGATCCATATGAGATTATCATAAAGCATTTATCAAAAAATTTTGAAGGATACGCCAAGCGACATGATGGCAACAATGATTTTTATTATAGTTCAGCATACGTCCACATTTTGAAAGAATGTGGCATTTGTCCCAAAAGTAATATTAATCTAGATTCAATTGTCAATTCTATTGTTGTTGGCTTAAAACAATGGATGAACTGGGAAAACGAAAATGCACTTTCTGAATATGTAGATTATTTCTTTGATGTATTGAATGATGATCAAATTGTGAGATTAGCAGAACCCTATACAGAAATTTTTATTGATGATAATAGAAGAGATTGTAGTCCTTATGGCTCAAAGGATCCGTTTAAAAATAAAGTGATTGCTAAAAAAATTGCAGAAAAAATAGTTGGAATAACAACAGGAAAACAAAATGCAATTTATCCTGCCATAAAGCATTTTTTTGCACCTAAAAAATGGAGTGGTGAAACAGATCCTGATTTTAAGAAAAGAATGTGGAGTAAATACAAAGAAAAACTAGAAGTTCTTAATATTAGCGAAATAGAATTCAGTAATATTTCGATATAATTGGTCAAAAAGTTTTTTTTGTAGCATATGTACAATAGAAAATTTAAAGCGTTGTGCGAATCCGTTTATAGAAAACCTTGTTTTACAGACAAGCCCTGTCCTGATGAATATAGATGTGTTGTTAATATAGAAAATAGCTCTATTTCAGAAAAATCTGAAAATGATGAATCCTTGCCTATAGTTGTTCTGATACTCGAATCTCCCCATAAAAGTGAATATAATCAAAGTACGAGAACCGCTATTCGTCCTGCAAATGGTCCTACGGGAATATCTATTGATGAAAATATTGCGAGTTTGTTGTCAGAAACCTATGGAAGCAGAACTTCTCATAGAGTTTGCCCGCCTAAAGTTTTATTGTATCTCGTTGAAGCAATATCTTATCAATGTAGTAATAATTTAGATTCGATTGATCACGAAAAGCGGGATGTATTATTTAGATTGGTTTGGGAAAAGTTTGGTAAAAGTGACTTTGAACGCCGAATGCGGCGACTTGAGCCGTTTGCAGTTATAAATGCCTGCACATGCTCAAAGCAAAATAGTACCATAAAATCGTACATAAATCGGTGTAATCGAATGATGAATAATCCAAACATTCGGAATAAATATAAACCTAAATATATGAATGCATTGAATGTTTTGGTGCAGGAATCTTTAGATTCGATTTGGAAATCTAATCAAAATGTTGATTTGCTATATTCAGCTCATCCATCAAGTCCAAATTTTAAAAGTAAAGGACTTTTTTTTAGATGAAAAGAATTGGAAAAATGAACATGTTTTTTGGCTCTTCATCAACATGTGTGGGTGGCTTCGCCACCCTTTTTTGTTGACATTCGCCTAAATTAAACAAAAAATGGGCTATTTTCTAAAATTTAATCGCCAAAAAAAACAGAAGAAAAAGCCCATGTCAAAATTATACAAATCCAT
>NZ_FRBB01000012.1:0-105630 GCF_900142505.1 Fibrobacter sp. UWH5
GAACACGGAAGTCAAGCCTCCTATCGCCGATGGTACCTGGCCTACGGGTCCGGGAGAGTAGGTCGCCGCTGGATTCACGGGCCCCCCGAGGAAAAACCTCGGGGGGCCCTTTCTTTTATGTCCATCGCCGTCGCGCCGGGGCGTCGACGCGGGCATCGCCCGCCGTACATGGGCGCGGCTTCGGCCCGCCGCACCTGCCGTCGCCAGGCGCAGGCCATAAGCTGTCGCAGGAGGCTTACCGGGAAAGGCGTACCCTGCCGGCGGCCTTTCCGCCTGTCCCCGGGTTTGCGGGGCCTGCCCGACGAATCATCCCCTCAAAAGAATACCTTAAAAAAATTTCTTTGAGCCCTCGCCAGGGGGCTCTTGTTTTTTACCAAGGGACTTCCACCTGGGAATGGTGATTGTGGTGTTCGTGCGAGCTTATGGCGTACGATTTTGCTATCCTTTATCTTATGAAACCGTCTCTGTCTATAGTATTGCAGCTGCCTCCGTCGACCGCTTACGCAAAGCTTGATGCTGTTGCGGAAAACTTGTTGTCTGGTATGAGCAAGGTGCTTGAATCTGGCAAGTTCCGTTTTTCGATTTTTATGGATGGACCTACGCTTGAGGCTGCAGGACGTGTTGCCAGGCCTTTGATGTTCGGTAAATTCCGCAGGGCTGTTGAAGAGGGATGTCTTGAATTTTTGGGTGGCGGTTTCCATGATGCGATGCTGCCCCTGTTCCCTACGGAATTGCAATCGATGCAGCTTCAGAAGCAGGCGGAGTTGCTCTGGAAATATTTTTCCATTGAGCCGACCGGATACTTTAACTCGTCCATGGTTTGGGAAATGGACATGACGGAACTTCTGGAAAAGCATCGGTTTGAATATGCCCTTGTGCAGGAGTCCGCCCTTCAGGATGCTCTTGGACGTACGACTCCGGTTTCTGGCTGGTACTCGGTAGAGGACAAGGGGTCCTTCTTGCGGGTGGTTCCTGTTTCGGAGGTTATCACCAATGCGATTCAGAATGACGATTACCGCTGGCTGGAATTGGCGGAACCTTATTGCCGTGGTGGCAAGACTGCCGTTGTGTTACTGGATGTTCCTCCTATGCCGGGCGACATCGTGCCGTTCTTTGAAAGGCTGCTGGATTTTGTAGAGACTAATGATCTGCAGACCAAGACTGTTTCTAGTTTGGTCAACGACCAGAGTACGGAAGGTCGTCTGAGTTCCCTGCTTTCTGCGGGTAGAAAGATTGGTTTGCCTGCAGCAGCTAAGACTTGCCGCGAGCTTCTGATCCGTCGCCCCGAGGTGAATCTGCTGCACAAGTGCCTGCTATCCTTGTATAGGCGTGCGGTTGGAAACCTGAAGGATAAGGCGAAGCAGGATTTTTTGGAAATGTTGTTGCCGCTGATGTCTCCGATTTATTATCGAGATATGCAGGATTGTGAAGGTATGCGTTCACCCCTGGTTCGCTGGTGGGGGGCCAGGTTCCTGATGCAGGCGGCAAACCGCTTGTCAGAGCTGGTTTCCTTTGATGGAATCAGGCTGGAAGTGGCTGACTTTATGTTGGAAGGTCGTAAGCAGATTTGGGCTGAGAACCATTCCTACTCGTTTATGCTTGATTATTTCGGTGGCGGTTTTCTTAGAATTCTGAATGGAAAGAATTCAGAAAACAGTCTGCTAGGTTCTTGGCGAGATGATGGTGAAGCTGCCGTGGGTTTTATGGACTTCATGATTCCCAATGTGGAATTGAGTGCGGCCAAGCTTGATCAGATTCTTGAATATCGTGAGGGTGCTTTGCGAGAACCCTACGATTATCAGGTGAAGCGTCATGAGGGGGGTACGGATATTCTCCTTTTGGGGGAACAGCATTTCTCGTTCAGCGAACAGATGGGAGTCCTTCTTGTGGAGAAGTTCTATGAACTTTCTTCTGAAGGGTCTGATTTTGATCTTCGTTTTAAACTTACGAATGCGGCCTTCTCCTTGGCCAAGGGATTCTTTGGCTCCCTTCTTGAAACAGGACTTCTTGCATGTAATGGCCGACGTCAAATTCTTGTGAATGGCAGCGCCATTGCTTTTGATTTTAGTTCTCCGTTGGTTTACCCAGAAGCCAAGGTTATTGAAATCCTTGACAAGGTGACTACCAGTCGCATTAGACTTGAGTTCGAGACTCCGGCTTCGTTGCTGGTGTCTCCGATGTTTGGTGCTTCGTCGTCTGCGGCGCCGGAAGCCTTGCAGGGCATTCGACTGTTCCCCTTCTGGAAGGTCGAGCTGGAATCCAATGCCGAAAAGAACCTGAACATGACCGTTCGATTTTCTAAGAGGTAACCGTGAAGTCTGACTTGATTGACATCCAGGTGGAATCTAGCGGCGATGATGTGGAAATCACACTTTCCGGCTCTCTGGGTTTTTCCCAGTTTTCTGCCGTGAAGGAAAAGCTGGCCATGCTTGTTGAAGGGCCTGGTTGCTTCTACTTTCTGAATTTGCAGAATTGTCATTTTACCAGTGAGCGGTATCTTGACTTCTTTCTTGACTTGTTGAATCGCGTAAAGGCCCGCAAGTCTTCCCTGATTCTTATTTTCGACAAGAACGAACTATTCCAGTATTTTTCCAGGTATCAGAACATTTTCGAGATTTATGAAAATCGTCGTGCCTACAAGAAGTCTGGAACCAAGAAACAGCTTCAGCAGATTGGCCTTTATTATGGTTTGCGTTCCGGTATTACGCTCAGTCCTGGTGTGGCTATAGCCTTTTTGACCTTGATTCTTGGTTGGATTGTTACTTTGTTCATTGTCGTATCGACGCAGGGGCGAGACTTGGCTGATAAGCAAGCCCAGATTATTGCCTTGCAGAACCAGAAAGATCGCTACATCCGCGAAATAGATAAACTGGAATCAACGATTGGTCCTTTGCGTAAGCTTGGGGTGATGCAAGATACCACAAGGCTCAGTTCCTTTGGCTTGATTCAGGACTGGGTCGGTTACCTGGAGTATCTGGAAAATACCCGCCGCGAGGAATAGGCTTCCTATGAAGACCAGTGTTCGTTTTCCTGCGTGGTTATTGGGCTTGGCGCTAATCCTATGGTTTGGCGCTTTGGGTCTTTTCGTGTCTAGGTGGTTTACCCAGCAGCGTGCGTTATCTGAAATTGCTGCACAGGAAATAGAATTACGAAATGATCTAGATAGGCTGTCTACCTGGGGAAAATGGACTATTGATTTTATAAAGATAGACAAGGCTTTGGCTTACCTCTCGAAGGACCGTCTAACAGAAGAACAACGTGCTCTCCTGTCGGAACAGATTTGGCAGATTTCCAGGTCCTATGCCACGGATCCCTTGCTGATTTTGGCGGTGGTGGCCCAGGAGAGTCACGGCAATCCCAATGCCCGCGGTAGAATGCAGTCGGGAAAGTTTTCTGGTGCCTTAGGTTTAATGCAGATCAAGCTGGAGACCGCCAAGAAAATGGGGGATCGTTTTGGCTTGCCTATTGAAAAGGAAGAGGACCTGCTCAGACCGGAAATCAACGTGACTGTCGGTACTGCCTATTTGATGCGCCTTATTGCAAAATATGGAAACTGGAAGGATGCCCTGATTGCTTACAACCTTGGACATTCCGCTGTGGATAAAATGCTGGAAAAGGGAACTCCCTTGCCCACACGTTATTATGAACATGTTGTTTCAAAGTATAGAAACTTGACCCAACTTTCATTCTTGTAAGAATTTGCGAACTCCGTTCGCATTTATTACGGCTCAATCATGGCAAATCGCATAAATGCGATTGCCGTGATCTTCGCCTTTTTGTAAATTTGGTCCATGTTTTGTTTTGGGAAGAAATTCCAAATTTTAGCCACGCTATTTTGTGCGGTTGGAGTCATGGCTGGAGAGGTCCGGTATGACTTGTCTCGCTTTGTAGAAGAGGGCTTGAATTCCGATCCCCAGCTGGCAGAAACAAGGTTTGGTGCCCAGTCAAAACAAGACAAGATTGCTCAGTTGAAGGCCGAGGCTATTTTGCCCACTTTCTATGTGGGTATGATGGTCGGTCCGGCTCCTGGTCTTCGTGATGAAATCGATAATGGCGACACGACCGAGGTCTATGATTTTTCCAAGATGGGGCCTTATTGGGGCGTGCAGGCTCGATTTGTGCAGCCTTTGAATCTGGGACAGTATCGTGCAGGCAAGGCTGCCCTTGAAGCAGACCTGGAACAGAAAAATTTTGAAATTGAACATCAGGTCCACAAGAAAGATGTGGAACTGCAGACTTACTATTACAACTACCTGCTTGCCAAGGAAATGATTCGCATTGCCGCTGATGCCCAGAAGCAGGTGGATAATGCCTACGAGAAGATGGAAGAGGCGCTGGATGATGATGACCCCAGTGTTTCCCAGATGGATTTGTTGAATCTCAAGGCGAAAATGCATACCGTGAAGGAAGGTGTTTCTGAAGCCAACCTGGGTATGAAACGCGTGTTGCTGGCAATTCGTTTTGCGTTGAACATGCGTGACGAAGACACTTTTGCTTCGGAGGATTCTGTCTTGACTCCCCGTAGTGAACGTCTGCCTTCCCTGGAAGAGGTTCGCGATATCACCTTCCGTAACCATCCGGAATTGAAACAGCTGAACGCTGGTCTTAGGGCTCGTAGACTTCAGATGGATTTGGCAGAAGCTAAACTGGCTCCCGAATTTTTCGTGATGGGCGAAGTGGAATATGTAAAGAGCTGGGCTGGTAACCGTAGCATTATGCAGAAGGATGCCTTCTCTGAAGACGCGGTGAACAAGTTGACTGGTGCAGTTGGTTTTGGTCTCCGTTATAACTTGAATTTCTGGAAGAACTGGGAAAAATTCAGGGCTGCGAAGACGGATTATCGTGGCTTGCAACTGAAGGAAGGCTATGCCGCCAATGGTTTGATTGCCAAGGCTGAAGAACAGTATTATATCGTGCAGTCCGCCAAGGAAAAGATGGATGCCATGAAGGAAAGTCTTCGCGCTTCGGAAGCTATCTTGAAGGGTGCGGCCATGCAGTATGACTTGGATAAGTCTAAAACGGGCGACCTGGTTTCTGCATACACCCAGAATGTGTCTATGCAGAAGGACTATTATTTTGCGGTTTGCAAGTACAATGTGGAATTTGCTCAGCTGATCTCCAAGATGGGATTGTCGCTGAAGGACTTCCAGTCGAATTTAATAAAAAAGTGAGGAAGAACATGTTCAAGAAAATGTTAATTGCTATTGCCTGTGCAAGCCTGTTTGCTTTTGCAGCCGAAGATCCCGTCGCTTCTATCCAGAAGAAGGATGCCGAACTGCAGGCCTTGATCAAGAAGTCTAATCGTAGCGCCAAGGAAACTGAACGCGTTAAGTCCTTGCTGAACGAATCCTTTGACTTCGAATTGCTGGCCAAGAAGTCCCTGTCTTCTAGCGACTGGAAGGCTCAGGATGAAGCCTCCCAGAAAAAGTTCGTCGAAGAATTCCAGCGCATGGTCAAGAACTCCAGCGCCAAGCGCCTTGAAGTTTACCGCGCCGACTCTACCGTTTATGAACCGGCCAAGCTGAAGAAGAACGGCGAAGAAGCTTCTGTTGTTGCTCACCTCTGGAACAAGGGCAAGGAATCTGTTCTTGAATACAAGATGAGTCAGGTGAACGGTAACTGGAAGGCCTGGGATCTGGTCATTGACGACCTTTCTACGGCTCGCAACTATAAGGAACAGTTCGGTCAGATTCTTAAGACCAAGAGCTTTGCTGAACTGATTGAAGTCATCTCCAAGAAAGCCGACGAGGCGGAGAAGTAAGCCTGTTGCAGTGGCTTACGCCATGGACTGTTATCGGCGCGGTACTTTGTGTACTGGCGTTGGTTGTCTTATTTTTCCCGTTCATTTTTAAGATTGATTTCGAGGCTGGGCTGAAAGGATTTGAGGCCCGGTTTTCCATATTCAAGAAACAGTTCTATAAGTACGAAAAGAAGTTTTCGGAAGACGAGACCGCTGACGAAAAATATTCCGTAGGGGATTTTGATAGTCGCCCGGATAACGAGGAGGCGGTGGTTCCCACTTATGTGCCGCCTAAGAAAAAGGTGGAAGAACCGAAAATTGAATCGCGCCCTCCGGAACCTGCCAAGGAAAAATTGGAAGCCCCGAAAGTTGTGGAAACTCCTGTAGTCGACGAAGCTACAGAATCTGCTGAAAACGTCACGGAAATCGCTGCGGAACCTACTGAGGCTCCCGCTGAAGTCGCTGCGGAATTTGAAAAGGTTGAACCTCTCGTAGAAGAAGTAAAAACTGAAGAACCTAAAAAGGTTGAAACTTCTAAAAAATTCGAAGAATCGGTAAAAGTCAAAACGTCCGAAGAACCGGAATCTTCTGGAAAGGTGGACGTATCTGAGAAAACCGAAAAAACAGAAAAACCTGAAAAGCGTTCTTTGACAGATACGGAATTCTGGACGATTCTTTTGACGCCGGAGTTTGACGAAACTGCATTCTGGGCTTTGAAGAAATGGTTCTTCTGCTTGCTGCGCCTGTTCCGCATCCGTTTTGTGGATTGTTTTGTGGAAGGTTTCCGCGGCGAGGTGATGCACATGGGTTATGGTGCAGCCCTGAACGGATTTCTGAAGGGTTACCCGTACATTGGCGACTGGGATTTCAGAATGGACTGGACTCACGATCATGAACTGCGCTCAGCCGGTCAGGTTCGGGCCAGCATCAATCTGTGCCGCGTTATAGGACTTTTAATCGCAACGCTGTTTTATGGTGGCATCATTGCCTATAAGTTCTGGCGTCGCCGAGCTCACGTGTTGAAGACAAATGAATTGCCTGAACTGGGCTGGATTAGAAATAAAATTGTTAAGATGATGGCGGAGGAATAATGCCTGCTTTGACTTTGGAACGCCTGGTGGCGTCAATTGGTTTCGGCTCCCGCAAGGAAGCCCGCGCTCTTATCCGCGCCGGTATGGTGGAAATGGATGGCGAAGTGGTGGACGATCCCTTCGTGGAATTCAAGGCCCGCCCCGAGACGATCGTTGTGAATGGAGAAGAAATTCCCACGGTTGAAAAATTGTACATCATGATGGACAAGCCTCTTGATGTGGAATGCAGCCACAATGCCCGCGACCATCAGTCTATCTACAGCTTGCTTCCGGATCGCTTTACCGCCATGGGCCTGCAGTCTGTGGGCCGCCTGGACGCGGATTCCTCTGGTTTGATTTTACTCTCTAACCAGGGTGATTTCATTCATAAGGTGGAAAGCCCCAAGAAAGGCTACCTGAAAAAATATCGCGTGACTTTGGCCCGTGAATTTACCGCCGAACAGAAGGCAGAACTTCTGAAGGGCGTGATGCTGAAGGATGAACGTCGCCCGGTTCTTGCCCGTGAACTTTCCGAAGAACGTATTGTGATTGACGGCGAAGAAAAGGATACGGTTGTCATTTCCATCGGTGAAGGCCTGTACCATCAGGTGCGCCGCATGTTTGCCGCCGTGGGCAACCATGTGATGACCCTTTCCCGCGAGGCCATCGGCCCTGTCACCATGGACGGTTCCTTGGGCAGCGGCGGCTGGCGATTTATGACTGAAGAAGAAGTTACTTCTTTGACGAAGTAAAAAATGTTTGCTTAAAAATAAAAGCCTCGGTTATAAACCGGGGCTTTCATTTCTCTCTCTAAAAACTAAATTTGGTTCGTTAGAAATTTGGTTCGCTTGATTAGGCTTCGTCTTCGGTGGACTTGACGGCGATCATCACGTCCTTGTCTTCGGATTCCAGCTTTGCGTTCACGCCTTCCACAATGGCTTCCAGGGAATTGATCTTATCCTTGATGTCATTGCTGAACTTGAAGGAGGGAACCATGCGTTCCTCGATCATGACGGTTTCGCCGGTGCGGGGATTGCGAGCCGGACGAGACTTGCGAGGCTTGCAGCTGAAAGTACCGAAACCGCGGATTTCGATGGTATTGCCTTCGATCAGCTTTTCGCCCACCAGGTCGAGGAACTGTTCGATGACGGTCTTAATATCGTTGCGCACAAATCCAGTGGACTTGGCGATTTCTTGAATCAGAGTTTGTTTAGTAATATTAGGCACGACGTAAATATAGGTTTATCAATGAGTTAGGCTAGGTGTCCTGATGAAATTAAATATTTTTTCTGGGCTGATACTGCGAACTTTTTGTGGATAATTGTGATTAGAATGTTGAAAGATGTTGAAAATTTAAAACCTGCTGTTAAGTCCTTTAAACTCCGTGAATTAGAGGTGTTTCCCAATACCATTTTGAGCCCCATGGACGGGGTGACAGATGCCCCTTTTAGGCGTTTATGCCGTGTTTTGTCGGGAAATCGCATGGGATTGTTGGTATCTGAGTTCGTACCCACCAATGCCGACGAGATTTTTAGCCTTACGGGCCATAAACAGCTGAAATTCTACCCCGAGGAAAAGCCTTTCGGTATCCAGATTTTTGGCTGTTATCCCGATAAGATGGCCGCTGCGGCAAAAAAAATCGCAGATGGGCTCCATCCTGACTATATAGAGGTGAATGCGGGCTGCCCGGCCCCCAAGGTGGCGGGAAAGGGTAGCGGATCCGGTTTGCTTAGGGATTTGCCCCGTCTGCAGGAAATTTTGCACGATACCCGTAAGGCCCTGGATACATGTCAGGTGAATGTACCTCTAACCTTGAAGTGCCGCATTGGTTGGGATGACGATTCCATCAACGTCATGGAAACTTTGAAAATCGCGGAAGGGGAGGGGGTGGAACTTCTGGTGGTTCACGGCCGTACTCGCCTGCAGGGCTACAACGGTCTGGCCAACTGGGACTGGATCGGGAAGGTGGCCGCCGCCGCAAAGATTCCCGTGGTTGGCAATGGCGATGTGAATAGTGTGGAATGTGCCCTGGAACGCATCAATACCTATGGCGTGTCTGGCGTAAGCATTGGCAGGGGCGCCATGCACAACCCCTGGATTTTCGGGCAGATCGCCGACGCTTGGGAAGGTAAGCCGGCCCATATTATTACCGCTGAAGAGGCGCTGGATGTGTTCTCCATCTACTACAAGTTCCTGGAAGAAGAAGGCCGCACGGAAATGGGCGCCATGGGTCGTTTAAAGCAACTGGCCGCTCGACTGTGCAAGGGATTTGTGGATGGCTCCGAAGGTTGCGCGGACGAACCGCAGACTGGTACGTCGGCCGCCATGCATGTCCGTCAGACTTTGCTTACTGCCCAGACTCCCGAGGAATTTTTCGAACGCAAGGAAAAGCTGAAAAGTGGCATCGCCAAGAGCCTGCGCTACGAACCCAACCGCCTGGTGAATCTGAACGGCGCCAAGGATAACACCCTGGTTTTCGGGAATCGCTACGAGAATCGATAGGTGGTCGGTGGCTCCCTTGAGAACTGGTCAAAATTTTTGACCAGTTTGTCTTTCTTACACAACGAGGCTGTTCTCGTCCAGCAAAAAGTCGAAAACGTTCAAGAATACGATACCGTCTTGATTCTGGTGTTTCTTTATAGGGTCCAGCAAGTGCATCGCGGATTTTAAGTTCGTTATAAACTACGTTTTCCATCAAGTGGGGTTCTTCAATTTGCCTAAAGTTCAATCGTGCATTTCGGAGTCCCGCATCGGTAAAGTAAAACTTCATGGGGGTTCCGATGTAGCTTGCTTGACGCTCTTGAATGTGTCGGACAACTTTTTGGGGTTGGTCAGACTGCCAATATTTGAAGCTAGAACGTCCAGAAGTTCCGAAAGTTCATCCTTTGAACGAATATCGTTCCGTTCAAGAATATCGCCGACGTTTGTCATCTAGCGCAAATCCCTTGACGATGTACTCCTTGAGAATTTGGCTAGCCCATTTGCGGAACTGCGTTGCCCTCGAGGAATTTATTCGATAGCCTACGGAAATGATTGCGTCTAGGTTGTATTCTTCCAGTTCACCTTCCTCAAAGATGTTCTTTAGGTGTTTGCTAATTGCAGGAACGCCAACTTCAAACAGCTCTGCCATGGCTTTTGGCGTAAGCCACAAAGTTTCGTTTTCAAGCTTCACCTCAAGATGCGAAGACCCGTCATCGGAAACATAGATTACTATTTCGCCTTTCTTATCAGTGGTATTCATTCAATTCTCCGTGACACTGTATACTTTCCGTGTTTATGACCATCCGCAGTCAAGCAGGGTCATTTCAAGCGCAAATTCTCCCAAAATCGCCTAAATGTAAACTTGGGACAACATTTGGGTAGGATTTAAACATTGTGGGTATACAGTGTCCAGTAAAAAAAGTGGTTTTTACAAGCCCTTGTTTTTGCATGACAAATCCACCTCGTCGGAAAAAATTATCTTTCCACCCGATGAGACTGATTGTACTTACTTTATGCCTCTTGGCTGCGACCTGTTTCGCTCAAAGTGAAACGACGCCAATTGCAGAAGTAGATTCCGCTGCATACTACGAAAAGGTGTATGAGTACAATCATCAGAAATTTCGCACAGATGAATCCGTTTCGGACGTTCTTTTTTGGACGAGCGTTGGCTTGAGTGCCGTTGCTCCGATTTCGGCCATGATGTTGGGGGCATGGTCGATGGGTTGCAATGTGAACGAGGATAATGATTGCGAATGGTCCGCACTGGAATGGGGGCTAGCGACGCCGCTTTTTCTCTTTCTTCCGTCGTGGACGGCTTACGGCGTTTTCTCCTTGGCGAAAATTCATCGTCATAACAAATATAACCAGTACTACAAAAAACGTGAGGATTATATAAAGCGTAAACAACTTGAGAAAAACGGAGCTGAAGAACAGTTGCTGTCCATACAGGTGTTGCCCTTGGCGGATCCTGTGAAACAACGCTACGGAGCGTTGATTGCTCTGGGCTTTTAGTCAGGACATTTTTTACTTTATTTTCTTCTGCATTTTTTCGAAATTGTCCAGAAAGTCCTTTTCCACAGGGGAAAGTTGCAGTGCGGTCCGTTCGCTGAATTTTTCGTATTCCGAGTCCGCCTTTTTCTTTGCAACATCGGCGGAAATTTTGCCAGCATGATTTAGCAGAGCTTTGCCAGATAGTTTCAGGAAATCGTCCAGTTTTTGAATCCAGTCCTTCATGTACATAGGCGTGTGGCTTTGAGCCTGGAGTTCCGCAAAATCTAAGTACAGTGAAACGATTCTATTCAAAGTGTCGAGCTCTGTTTTTGACAAATAGTTCTTTGCAATTTCTGCATCGCCCTGTTTCGGCATGGCACCCGTCCATGACGTGAGTCCCATAAAATCTTTTTCTGCGGCAGCCCTTTCAAAAATTACTTCGGCTGCGGTGTGGCCGTGAGCCGAGAAGTGCGAGAAGCTCGTCAAAATAATTGCCGCCCCCGGCGCGTTTTAGCAAATCATCGTTCAGTGCAAAACCCTTCGTCAAGTATTCCCGCAAGACGTTTGTCGCCCAGATGCGAAACTGCACGCCTCTGTGGGAATTTACGCGATAGCCCACGCTAATGATCATGTCCAGGTTGTAGTAGGCGACGTTGTAATTTTTCCCGTCTGCGGCAGTTGTTGCAAAAAATGCAACAACTGAATCGGCGGTGAGTTCGCCAGATTCAAGGACACCCTTGATATGCCTAGAAATGGTAGACTTGTTCCTTTGAAAAAGTTCCGCCATTTGGTCTATTGAAAGCCATACAGAATCGTCTTTCAGAGAAACTTCAATCTGGGACTTTCCATCTTCAGTTTGATAAAGCAGCACGTTTCCAAAGTTATTTATATACACAAATGTACACTATTTTGCGGGCTCTGTCAAGCCAAAACATACCTTTTCACTCGGCTAGCAAAAGGTTTTGGTTTCGTAAACCCATTCTAAATTGTTTATTTACTGCACAATTACACTAAGTTCACTGTGGCGCCAAAGCCTAAAAATACAGCAAAATCGCAGCTATACAATCATACTTGACAGAGCAACGGCGCCTTCGCAATCGGAATACAGACTTTAAAATGCGTTTTCGCAGCAACGGCACCGTGTACGAATTGACTTGACACAGCCAAAAATTTTAGTAATCTGCCATTTTATTGCCATCCATCTTGTAATAAGGCCAAGTATGCCTAACTACATCAGACGGAATATAATTTTCATCTGCCACTGATTCTTCCTTCAAGACATTCAACAAATTTTCTGCATTCATTTCTTCTTTTAAAAATAAATCCATATATATTTCATGATAAATTGTAATACACGAATCACAGTATTTTTTTACTGATATTTCTGCAAAAAGATAATCGCATTTTATTCCATCTGTAGATTGGCAAAGAGCAAATTTCGCCCCATTATTATCTATATAAATAGGTCCCCGTTCAGACGCAAACGAATAAATGGATTTTACGGAAGAAGAACTTGAATCCTCGGGAAAATAATACATTTGTGCCGCATAATAAAAAAATAGAACATTTAACTCACCAACCCCACTCGCTTTTATTTGTAAAGTTTCTACATATTCTTTGAATGTTATATATTCTAGAGAACAAGGGTATAAAATTATTCGATTCTCTATTTTTTCTTCACACACATTATAGCGCAAAATAGACTTTTCCCCTGGTTCATACGTATACCTGCTATGGAACGAGTCCTTTATTCTCTCTGAAAAAATTTTCACACTCCAACGATTTCGGTCACCATTCAAAACAGCACAACTACTCATCACTAAAAGGGTTACAACAAGAAATCTAAAAGTCATCTTCGTTGCGTCTCCAAAAGAATATTGTACAAGCGTCTTCGGTTTCCAAAAGTTTCTAAAGTTTTTATAGTTTGTTTGCTTGTTGATTCTCTTTCAATAAATGTTTTGGCTATGTTCTTTCAAAGTGTAGATGTAATATAACTATCTAAAAAACACACCCTATTAGAAACTGAGATTTACCTACCTAAAAACTGTATCTTAGATACTTGGTCTAACCTAATTTTTGTTGGGTTAGACCATTTTTTAGTATTTTTTCAGCAAATTCAACCTAAAATGGCAGTTCTACACTCTAATAGAACATAGCCAAAAATTTGGCTGTGTCAAGCCGAAACGTACCTTTTTACTCGGCTAGCAAAAGGTTTTGATTTCGTAAACCCGTTCTAAATTGTTTATTTGCTGCACAATTACACTAAGTTCACTGTGGCGCCAAAGCCTGAAAAAACAGCAAAAATGCAGCCATACAATCGGGTTTGACAGAGCAACGGCGCCTTCGCAATCGGAATACAGACTTTAAAATGCGTTTTCGCAGCAACGGCACCGTGTACGAATTGACTTGACACAGCCATTTTGCAAGCTCTGTCAAGTCAAGTTGTATTGCTGAGAAAAGATTGTTTAGTTGCTATTAGAAAGCTGCGGCGCCAAAGCCGGTTTCAGCCAAAAAATTGCGCTTCTACAGTAAAAATGCAGTTTTGAAGGGGCTTACAAAATCCAGAAAGTTTGCTAGCAAGTCCCGACCATACGTTTCGGCTTGACACAGCCAAAAGAAAAAACTTTTGAAATTTTTCAAAGCGCAATGTATTCCGATGTTTTTTTCGCAACAAAATTTTTGATTTGTAGAAATGATAATGAAAAAAAAGTCCGTTCAAGTGACCGGACCTTTTTTTCCCAAACATCCGGGGTGTATAATAATTACTTCAGGATTACCTTCTGGCTGTAAACCTGGCTGCCCTGCTTGATCATGAGGATTGCAGGACCGCGGGTTTCTGCCTTCAGCTGAATGCTGTTGCTGCCTGCCTTTGCGTTGATGTTTTGAGTAGCAATCATCTGACCTAGTCCGTTTATAAGAAACGCCTTGGCCGAACCTGGTTCGTTTCCTATAAAGATTGCGTTTATGGGTCCCTGCTGGATATCAATGGAACGCAGGCCCACTCTAGTAAAGTCTGTGTTTGCAGGCGTTGTAATTCTTGTTTCGCCGTCATTGATGGTAGAGGGAGCAAGGCCGCCTACGGCAATGCCTTCGCACTTCAGTTCCTTATTGTCATTGAAGTCCAAGAACGTTACCTTGGTACCGTCCTCTTTCCACAGGATAATGTTGTCCAATTCCAGGGAGGCATCCACATCTACGCCTTGAACATTGATGCCGATGACTACCACCTTGGAAATGTCTTCAAAATCCATGCCCGGTTCCGAGGATCCGTCAAATGCAATCTTGATATTCTGCCATTCGCCTGTAAAGTCGTCAAAGTCACCAAGGCTCACCTGCTTCCATTTCCAATCTGCGGACATGTTGAACAGGGTTACTCCAGACCATGAGCTGCTGGATCCCTTGAACTTGATGTCAAAGGACATGGCTGTATATTGGCTCCAGTCCTGGGCGGCAAAGCTGTAGCTAAGAGTTCCTGTTTCTGCGGTGTCGCTTTGGGCTTTGTAAATCACCTTCATTTCACGATCGCTATTATCCAAGCTCTTTTCTACAAGGGCGTCGATGGAGTTGCCTTCGAACTTGGGCAAACCATAAGCGGCACGCATGGCGTTCAGACTTTCGTAATCCAGGATGCCGCGGTTCTTGTTTCTGCGGATGATGGTCATGTTGCCGTTGCCTTCGTCACCGGTATCCCAGATGCAGGGCACGAAGCCGTACTTCTTGGAAAGTTCCGCAATTCTGCCGTAGTAGTCGGCGCGAGACTTCAGATGCAATCGAAGGTCTTCGCCTTCAATTCAAGACGCTTGATGACGCCGAATTCACCGATGACCATAGGAATGTCCTTGAAATCTTCTCCTAGCATGGCGAAGACGGAATCCACATATTCGGGGCTGGCGTAGGCGCCTTTCTTAACATTGTGAGCGACATCTGTGGTGGAGTAGTTGCCTTCGCCCCAGTAACGCACGGTGTTGCCCCAGTCAGCATCCTGTTCCATCAAGGCGAACGTATAGGGATAGAAGTGGAATTCTCCCATCATGTAGTCGGTGCCGGCAGGGTCAGCAGGGAAGTTTCCCTTCAGGTAATTGTGGGCCTTGTTCTCGTCGGTGTCGGGTGCCTGCACGATGATGGTGCGTGTAGCGTTGTTGCCGCCGGAACTGCGAACGGCCTTGATCATGGTCTCGTGATAGGCTTTCAGTGTGTTGGCGTTGTCCTGTTTCAGTCCGTCGCCACTTTCGCCGGGCTCGTTGGTGCTGGCGAACAGCAGATGTTCATCGTAATCCTTGAACTTGGCGGCAATCTGTTCCCAGTAGGATTTCTGGCGGGCATTGATCTTTTCGTCTACGGAAGTTCCGATATGGTCTTCCAGCCAGCCGTTATCCCAGTGGATGTTGAGGATGGCGTACATGTCTCGCTTGACTACGTAATCTACCACGGTCTTTACGGAATCCAGCCAGGCGGCATTAATGGTGTTCTCGTCACCGTCAGGAGTATAAAGTGTCCAGTTGGAGTCTACGGCGATGGCGTTGGAATGGCTGTACCAGGCGCAGGGAATGCGGACCGTGTTGAAACCCGCGGACTTGACGGAATCGATCAGCTCCTGGGTGGGAAAATCGTTACCCCAGGCGGATGGGTTCATGGGAACTTCCAGCGTGTTTCCGATGTTGTAACCCATTCCCATTTTCGCGAAGACTTCTTTTGCAGTGGGAAGTGCATTGGCTGAACTAAATAGTAGACCAATGCAGCAGGGAATGCTGAAAATTCTTTTGAAATTCATCGGAAGGTCCTCTGTTTTTTGCCTTTCCATAAACTATTCTAAAAAAAAAGAAAGGCAATGTTCTTTCAAAGTGTAGACCTAATATAACTAAGTAAAATATCACACCCTTTTACTTACTGAGATTTACCTATCTAAAAACTGTATCTTAGATACTTGGTCTAACCTAATTTTTTGTTGGTTTAGACCATTTTTTAGTATTTTAGGCTTTGGCGGCGAAGCTAATAAACTGTACTATTTTGGCGATTTTACAGCAGAAATGCAGTTTCCAATGGGTTTACGAAATGAACCTTTTATGCTAGCCCTGACCAAAAGTACGTTTCGGCTTGACACAGCCATTTTGCAGATTATGTCAAGCCATTTTGTATGGCTGCGTTTTTACTATATAATTGTAATGCGACTGTGCCAAACAGTGCAAAAACAGCGTAATTTCGACAATTTATGCTCTTTTGTGTGCTTTAGCCTGACAAACCATTTGATAAAAATGGGCAATAGGTGCGCTGAAAAAATTTGAGTGACACCTACTGACATGCTGGATTATCTATATTCCCTGTGTACATAAAGAGTTTTGCTCTTGTCCTCGCTTGAAACTTCGACAATTTCAGATCAGAGTGCAAGGCGACGCTCACGCTTGCTACCGGGCTATGCTTGGCGGCATCGTTTTGCTATATGCATATTTAATAGATCTACCTGTACGCAAACGACTCTTTTGGGTGCATCTTGCACCAGCTGCCGTTTTTACGGCACGCTTTTGGGGCGTGGGTTGTTTGCGTTTATTTGTTCAGGGCAGTCGAAGGCCTGCTTTGCGATGGGATTCTTTACGAAGTTCACTTCTACGAAATGCTTGTAGAACTTGCCTGCGAATTCGCGGACAGCCGTAGTTTTGCCGACCTGGCGGGCGCCTGTAAGCAGCAGTGCCTTTTCATGACCCGACTTTAGCCAGTTTTCTAGGACCTTCGTTAGCTTTCTTTTTAACATTTTACAACTTTTTGCAATGTTTTTTAATGATGTTTTGCAACTTTTTGCTTTGCTTTGACATCAGTCCACGATGGCTTGAACGAAGAGAAAGCCAGCGTCATTTAGGCGCTGGCAGTAATAACCCCTTAAGGGGTGGTTTGTGATTCTACCAGAATCTGTAGGAAATTTTGAGCAACTAGTTCGCGAACTGCCAGGTATCGAACTGCACATCACCCTTGATTATCAAGTAGACGGTGTGAACGCCGCTTGTGATGCCACTGCACTTTGCTTCCAGTTCCTGCCAGTCGCTTGCAGAACTGTTGACTGTGGCAACGTTTGCACCATCCCGTTTATCAAGACGGAGAGTTACAGAACCCTTGCCCTTCACCAAAGCCTTCAGAGTTTTTGCACTGCTGAAATTTACATTACGAACTTCGATGATGCCTTCTGTAGGTGCGGGGCCGTCCTTGCTGGGAGTACCGATTGTAGCCACCATGTGGCCCGGTTCCTCTGTCTGCACGTAGCGAATGCCCAAGGTAGCCGCAGCTGTTGATGCCTGCTGCACAATATAGGGGTCAAGATTCTTGATAGCCTTTACGCCCTTGTAAGTCGGCTTAGCTTCCTTGATGACAACCTTTGCTTCGTCCACCTCGATTTCGTCAACCAAGATGCTGCGGAAACCGCCATGGGAACCGATGGAAGCCTCAAGAATTGCTGCCTGATAGAACAGATACCACTTGTCCTGATACTTATGGAGATGGGTGTGGTTGTTGCCGTAGGTCATGCCATTTTCACCCATGTTCTTGAAGTAGTTTCCGCCGTAGGTCCAGGAATCGGGATTCAGCGGCTCGGTGCTGGTAAAGTAATTCATGCTGCAGGCAGTTGGCGCCTCGCCACCCCAATCCCAGGGCGTATGGTCATCCCAGTCGTTGTTGAAGGTGTACACGTACTTGCCGTTAATATAATTGAGCTCATTAGCCTCGAAATGGAACGGGGACGGAAGCTTGACCGGATCCCCATCGAGAGAGTGCAGATCTGGTTTGAGCTTGGCGATCCAGCCTTGACCATTACCAAACGAAAGCCATCCATCGCCATTGTCGTCAATTACAGCACCTGGGTCAAATATGGAGCCGCTGCCCTTTACAACGGGATGGTCGCCATCGATAAGGCTCTTGCTCAAAGGAGATGTCCACGGGCCTACCGGAGACTTTGCCTGGATAACACCGGTGCCAAAACCGCTATTGGAGAAATAGAGGGAGAAGAGGGTGCTGCCATCGGCCTGTTCCTTGCTGATGATGCTTGGTGCCCATGAAGCCATAATCCAGGGAGCCACCTCGCCGACAGGAATCAATCCGTGGTAAGTCCAGTTGACCATATCGTCGGTGGACATCATTACCAAAGTCTTGATCTTCTCGTAAGTATTGCTGACGCCTTCTTCGTACTGCTGATGGTCATTGGTTCCATACACATAGAGGCGTCCCTTGTATTCAATGGCGGTCGGGTCTGCGCAGTACTGGAAATCCAGAATAGGGTTGCCGTTGCCCACGCCCAGTTTTGGGGACTTCACTGGCATCTTGCTTACAGTGCCGTCAGAGTCCTTTGCGCGGATAATGATTTTACCGAAATTAATGGTCGCTGCATCACTAGGTGTGTTGGGGCTTACGACCAGTGCCAAGCTAACGAGAGTTTTGCCCGGTTCAAAGGTCAATGCAAAATTTTTTGCACCGCTAGAGATTCTTTCCGTTGTCTTGGTTTCGTCGCTGTAGGTTGCGATTACGTCAATATTGTCGTATTCGACGGCCTTGGTAAAAGCTATCTCAACCTTGGTGAAAACGTCCGTGTCCAGGTCGTGAATATCCCAATAGTTGTTGGCGTATTGCTTGTAGGTAAAGCTGTTGTTAGTTGTGTCCTTTTCGCCGCCGCCGCCAAACCAGTCCACGATGATATCTTCAATAGTGAGAGCGATATCGTACTTCGCCACGTTCTTTATGTCATCATCCTTGTCGAGAGGGTCGCTAGGCTGCTCTTGAGAGACGCTGTCTTTAGGCTGAATAGGATTGAGGGAATCCTTGGGCTGTTCCGGGTTGAGTGTATCCTCGGGAAGTTCCAGAGAGGGGTCGTCATCAAGGTTCTTGTTTACGGATTCATCGTCTCCGCAAGACATTACCATGGACGAAACGGACACAAGCGTTGCCGCAAGAAAGATTTTCTTATTCATATTCGCACCCAATGTTTTGGTAATTACCTCTTATGAAAATACGCTAAATCCATAGGTTGTGAAAATATGGAGGGTGGAACCTCATATGTTTCGTTGAGAATTTCTAACCACTTCACAACAACGAAAAAAACGGAATCTTACACAACGAGACTGTTCTCGTTCGATATTTTTTCTATCACGATGTCCCCGAGATTGCCTTGATTTCTGAAAAGTACAGCATGGCGACAAAGTCAAAGGCTGCGAAAATTTCGGCCCCCCGCGTCCTGTGATTCTTAACTTCAAAGAAATGATTGCCTCCTATCTTGTGTCACAATTGATTAAGACCCATTTAAACTCCTCGAATTCAATGGGTTTAACGTGATTTTAGAACGCGTCAAGAATTTGTTAATATAACGGAAATCAGTAACATTGCGATAAATCTTCATAAAGTTGTCAAATTCGACCTCTTTAAAATATGGCGAATTCGCCACATTTATTACAAACGCAATATCTCTATAGTTTCCATTAATAGGGGTCGAATTCGCCCCCCCAAAAAAATTAGCAGTTCTTCTTTCCAGACGCCTGCGACACCATTTCCAGCAGTTGCTGCTTTGAAACGAAATTCAGCACGGAGAATGCGGTCAATTTTTTCCCGAGTTCGTTGATGGATGAACCGATGTGATAAACCGTCTCGTCCACAATGATGAACCTGTCATGAACATTCTGCATGCCTTCGAGTTTAACAGTTGGGAATTGACGATTCAGTCGTTCTTCTTCCTCTCGCAGATGTCGGTTTACATGCCCGGAATAGACAAACGCATTTACACCCGCAGACTTCTTGGCAACAAGTGAGAGTGCGACATCATCTGCGAAAGGATCAATGACGATGATTTCTTCCTTTGCGGAACGCACCAGCTGGCAGGCAAATTCATACCCACTCCACCAGGATTTTGCATTCAGGATGCCCTCACTGGGAGGTAGGTTTGCCTTGACGAAAAAGTCCACCTGCTTTTCGAGAGTGGCTAGGCGAGAGCTCGTTTCCATGCCTTTTGTGTCAAGTTCGTCCAAACGTTTTTCGTGATTAATCAGTTGCCTGTCAACTCGTTCTTCAGTCAGCATAAAGCGTTGGTTTACACTTGCTCCGCGCAGAAGATGTTCCTTGAGAACCTGGTTGGCCCATTGGCGAAATAAAATACCATTTTGCGATTTAACCCGATAACCTACAGATAAAATCATGTCAAGAGTGTAATGCTCAACATTTCTTGAGACTTTTCTCCCACCTTCTTCTTGAACTGTCGCAAAATTTGCGACAGTTGGAAGTCCTCGCAATTCTTCCTTCAAGGCGTTATTAATATGCTTTCCAATTGTTTTGACATCTCTACCGAATAGAACTGCCATTTGTTGGCGATTTAGCCATACAGTATCTTGATCCAAACGCGCTTCAATGTGAAATTCGCCGCCCTCGGGCTGATACACGATGATTTCATTCTTCTCTTCCATATTTATTCCTTTGTGTTACAAGCTGGATATAAAAACACAAAATTCACTTCAGCAATTTGTTTTGCCCGATACTTTCCAAAACTGTCATCTGCGAAATTGCAATCTGGTTCAGCTCTGTTATGCGTTCGCTTTGCGTTACACCCTCGTTGATCAAGACGGAGTTTAACGATTCCATGTTGCTGAGGCAAATCAGTTGGTTGACCGTCGCGTAATCACGGACGTTCCCCGGTAGTGTAGGGTTGGCAGTGCGCCACTCCGCTGCTTTGAGACGCTGATATTCTTTTACCATGAGTAATTGAAATTTGGGACTAATCCACATTCCGAAATGGTATGCGATATCGCGGTGCGCGTAGATTCCTCCGTATCTTCCGGATTTAGCAATAATTCCGATTGCGTTGGTCTGGAGAATCCACTGTTTTGTTGATAGAACGAAATTGTTGGAACCGGCGGCATTTTTAATTGTACCGAATTCGGTATAATTAAAATTTGGATTATAGATTGATTCCCATTCTCCAATATATTCGGTATTCATAACTTCAATCTTGCTCATATTTACTCCTTTGTGTTACAAGCTGGATATAAAAACACAAATTTAATGCACAAATGTTCTAGTGAACAAAATATAACCAATTTTGTAAAAATGGGCAATAGGGACGCCGAAAAAATTTGAGTGACACCTACTGACATGCTGGATTATCTATATTCCCCGTGTACATAAAGAGTTTTGCTCTTGTTCCGAACTGAAAACTTCGACACTTTTCAAAAACCCGGTGCAAGACGAACGCTCACGCTTGCTATCAGGCTTTGCTTGATGGCATCGTTTTGCTATATGCATATTTGATAAATCTGCCTGTACGCAAACGACCCTTTAGATGCTATTGCATCTGCTGCCGTGTTTACGGCACGCAATTGGGGCGTGGGTTGTTTGTGTTTACTTGGTTTTGGGCAGTCGAAGGCCTTCAGTTGGGTAGATGCATTCAATTCCACGCCTTTTTCCTTTAAATGTGTGTGAAGTATGCTACAAGAACGACTCTTGCTGAGTTTGCTCTTGTTCTACAGCTGAAAACTTCGACACTTTTCAAAACCATTGAATAAGACAAACGTTCGTTGACCTATGGTTGCATAGGCCATGCTGTACCCTGGGCGTACTGTATCCATTCGGTGCCCGGGGAATTCGTGCGTGTATCCACATGTGCGTTTACGAGCGTTTTCTTTGCTTGTTTTGACATCGCAGTTTCTTGCTCCCGACTGAGGGTGAACTCGTTCACCTTTTCTCAGGGGCAAGCTATGCCGAAAGAAAAAACGTTTTTTATAAACAATAGACGTTACTTGGGAAACAAGTTTAAACTACTGCCTTTTATAAAAACGATTGTTGAAAATGAATGTAGAGATGTCAAGACTGTAGCGGATATTTTTGCTGGGACTGGATCCGTTGCTTCGGCCTTTTTAGATAAAGATCTTGTTGTAAATGATTTTCTTTATAGCAACCATATTTGCCATATTGCTTGGTTTAGTCCGCAAAGATTTTCAAGGAAAAAAGTAAAATCCATTATTCGCAAGTACAACGAATTGTCTGAATTTCCAGATAATTACATGAGTCATAATTTTGGGAACACTTTTTTCTCTATCGATGATTGTCGCAAAATCGGTTTTATACGAGAAGATATTGAAATTCAATACCATAACAAACAAATTAATGAGAAAGAACGAGCTTTACTAATAACCTCATTGCTTTACGCAATGGATAAAATCGCCAATACTTGCGGTCATTACGATGCCTACCGTAAGGGCGTTTCATACGATAAGCATCTTGAAATGTTGGTTCCTGCGTTTACAAAAAAATTGAGCAGGAGAAACTCTTGTTATAACATAGACACAAATGAACTTGTGAGAAAGATAGAGGCTGATTTGGTCTATGTTGATCCGCCTTATAATTCACGACAATATTGCGACGCTTACCATATATTGGAAAATGTAGCTCGGTGGGAAAAACCCGAAGTCTCTGGCATTGCAAGAAAAATGGATCGCTCAAATTTGAAAAGCGATTATTGCACAAAAAATGCGACAACAGCTTTTGAAAATTTGGTGGAAAACATTCATGCCAAATACATCCTTCTTTCGTATAACAATATGGCGGAAAAAGGTAACGATCGTTCAAACGCCAAAATATCCGATAGTGACATATTAAGAATTTTAGGCAAGAAAGGCGAGGTAAAGGTTTTCTCAGAGGAATATAAGGCGTTCAGCGCTGGAAAATCTGACATTAGTGATAATGAAGAACGTTTATTTCTTTGCATTTGCCATCCTTCTAAAGAGCTTATTCCATCCGCATTAAATTATACCGGAGGTAAATTTAAGCTGCTCTCTCAATTGCTTCCGCTTTTCCCTCGGAAAATTGATGTTGCCCTAGATCTGTTTTGCGGTGGGTGCAATGTTGGAATAAACATAAACTGTAAGAAAGTGATTTTCAATGACAAATGTGAATTACTTGTCGGATTGTTAAAAACATTGAGAGAAAATTCAATCGATGTTGTGTTTGAACAAATTTTTAAAATAATTGACTGTTACAACCTTTCGTTAGTATCAAAAAATGGTTATGATTTTTACGCATGTAATAGTCAACAGGGTTTGGCAAAGTACAATCGTTCCGGTTTTAATGATTTAAAGAAATCTTTCAATAACAACAAAAAAAGAGATACATACTTTTTTTTACAACTATTTGTTTTGATTGTTTATGCATTCAACAATCAAGTTCGCTTTAATGCAAAGGGAGAGTTTAATCTTCCTGTTGGCAAGAGGGATTTTAATAAAAAAATGCAAATGAAATTGAAGTCTTTCATGGAAAGACTTCAATCCGGAAATTATGAATTTCAAAGTGTTGATTTTTCATCAGTTTCTTTAGACGAACTAACGGAAGAATCTTTTGTTTATGCGGATCCCCCATATCTTATATCCTGTGCTTCGTATAACGAACAGAACGGTTGGAATGAAGAACAGGAAACACTCTTACTTGCATTATTGAATAAAGTTAATGAAAAGAACGTAAAATTTGCGTTATCCAATGTTTTAGAACATAAAGGCTTACACAATTTGGTTCTAGAAAAATGGCTTTTGGAGCATCCAGAATATGCGGTGATTGATCTCAATAAGGATTACAGCAACTCCAATTATCACGCAAAAAATACAAACAAAAAAACTAGAGAAGTTCTCATTGTCAATTATGAGGTATAGCATGGAAGATCGTTTTGCTTTTAAGTCATATTATTGGAGTTTAGGAACTACAAGCTTCCGAATGGCCAATTTTAATCTTATGATTGAACGCCAACTTCAGTTGATTGACCAATTCTGGAAACTGCCTAGTAACGCAAATGCTCGATGGAATTCAAACCAATTATTGCAGGAGTCCTATTATAATTTTCTGAAACAAGAAAATTTCATTGAAGGTAATGCGGAAAGAAAAGATAAAGATGCGCGAGAAAAAACATCAGGTCTTGTAGACATCGGTTTATTAAATGATGAACGACATTTAACGCCGGTTGGTCGATATCTATTAAAAATATCAAATGAAGGTGATTTTGAAACTGATAATTTTTTGCAGATTCCCAAAGATAGTTTTGTTTATTTCTTGCAGTTGCTGAAAAGTTATGACGCAAATTTAAAAATTCGTCCTTTTGTCATACTGTGTAAATTTTTAAAGAAATTTGGATATCTCACATGGGAGGAATTTGCATATTTACTTCCTTTATGTATTGATAAAGAAAGTACTCTTGACATTGAAGATCTTGTTGAAAAGCATCGAAAGCAAACAATTTCGATAGACAAGGCTATCATCAATGTGTTTATGAAAATGGACAATTATAAATCGGCGTTAAACTATTTTCTAAATATCTCCAGTGTTGATGTAGATGTATTAACGCAGATTGGAATGAACAGAAAAAGTAGAGCGTACGATGCCCAGTATTATCCGTTATACATGGCTTTGAAAAAATGCTATGTAGAAAACGATATGTCTGACCGAGCTATTATAGAACTTTTTGAAAAATCTAAACTGAAAAATGTCGCTACATATTGGCGCAATCTTTTGTTTGATTCTTCATTGAAATCGGCAAAAAAAAGCAATCCCTTTGCGCATTTACGAGCAAATTTATTTACGGATTGTCATAACGAAAGGGATTTCAAGACGAAATTTTTTAAACAAATGCATCTTTTTAAGGCGAAGAGATCTTTAGATGACTATTCCGATTTAAATCGACGTTACTTTAAAGTAACCGACACTGTCATTTATTCAGATTCAATAGTAGAATTTGATGTACTTCCTAAGGCTTTCTTTGATAATGTTGACGATCGTTTTTTTGATTTAGCTTTTAAAGCCTCAAATAATTTGGAGGAATTGAAATCCTTAAAAGAAATTTCTCCGTTCCTAAATGTCGACCAGGCATGTATTTTAGATTCGCTCGGTAATTTGTTTGATGTTAAGGTTTCTGATGCTTCTCAAGCAAAAACACTTGTTTATGATGAACGATATAAAAGATTTAATAAACTTGTCGACGAAAAATTCACATCCGAAAAAATTATTCATTTACTTCAATTATTTAAAGAAAGAAATGATAAGGAAATACAAAAACTTACAACTGACGGAGCTGACGCTCCAACACTATTTGAATATGTTCTTGCAATTGCATGGTATCAAATCAGTGAACGCCAGGGCGATGTACTGAAATATATGAATCTTTCTTTAGAGGCTGATTTGATGCCCCAAACGCATGCAGGTGGTGGTGAAGCTGATATTGTTTATAAATATCCCGCAACAAAGGATTATCCCAAGCATGACCTATTAATCGAAGCTACATTGGCCGATTCAACAAATCAACGAAGAATGGAAATGGAACCAGTATCTCGCCATTTAGGGGAGTATTTGTGCAATAACAATAAGTCAAATGCGTACTGCATCTTCCTAACAAATTTTTTACACCTAAATGTAATTTCTGATTTCCGAATGAGAATAAATCAGCCGTATTATGGAAATGGCGGCGGTGAAATTTCAGGTATGAAAATCTCGCCAATGGAAACGGACTTGTTGATTGCCATTCTTCAGAAAAATTTAAAATATGGTTCTCTATATAAAATGTGTAGTGACTTATTTGAAAGCGAATTAAACCCGAAAGAATGGTACGAGGAATTAAAGAACAGAATCGTAAATTGCGCATAAACAAAACGATCGGATGGACAATTCTAAACCTTACCACAAAATCGTTGGCATTCAGCTGGATGTAAAGTCCGTAATGCGGAACTACCGCCGCAATGAAATTGCCCAATTCAGGTTGGCGGAAGTTGTGAAGGAAGAACTGTCGAAAATTGAAAAGTCTTCTGTATCGGGTGATATGATAGGCTTCTCGGATTTTATTAAAGAATTTATTTTTAGATTGCTATTATAAAATCTGAAAATTTAAAATCCGAAAAGTTTTATGAAAAAGAAATTTGTTTTGTCGGCGGCAATGATTGCTGCTCTTGGATTGGCGGGTACCGCCCAGGCGGCACAGACGGTGATTAAGGTGGATGATACCAAGCCGGGTGTGGTGATCAACAAGAATAATATGATGTCTGCGGATTTGGCTATCTGGAATCCGCCTAGCCGTTATTATGATATGACCGACGCCCTGGTGGATGGCGGTTACACTTTGTTCCGCTTCCCTAACGGCAGCTTGAGCAATGATTACCATTGGAATGGTATTGGCAAGTATGATAGCACGGGCCTTTGGATCACTACGGAAGAAGAGGGCAAGTACGCTCCGGGTTTCTTGGGCGAAACCATTTACCGCGGTACCACCAAGGACAATTACGGTTTTGTGCGTCGCTGCCACCTGGCTGACGGCAACATGGAAACCATGTGGTGGGGCGAGATTCTGGATCCCAACGATCCGCCTTGGGTTGTGGTGGAATTCCCCG
Organism: Fibrobacter sp. UWH5; assembly: GCF_900142505.1. Lineage (NCBI taxonomy): Bacteria > Pseudomonadati > Fibrobacterota > Fibrobacteria > Fibrobacterales > Fibrobacteraceae > Fibrobacter > Fibrobacter sp. UWH5. Next base: position 26,151 of record NZ_FRBB01000012.1, read on the forward strand.
AAAAGAAGAACATTGATTCCATTTCTATTAGCTGGGGTGAATTGCGCCCCAAGGCTTTCCAGTATGAATACTGGACTACGGATTATGCGGAGTATCCTGGCGTGCATCAGGCGCTGACCAATGATTTGAAGCTGGAAGCCAACGTGAAGGTGACTGGCCCGGAAACTTTGTACAAGGGAAAGTCCGTGCGCACTCGTTATGTGGCGATCCGCTTTAAGTTGCAGGACTTGCCGGGCAAGGGCGTGCAGATTCGCGAGATGAAGATGTTCAGTAACGGCGAGGATTTGCTGGCTGGAAACGAATACAAGATGTATGCCATGTCCACCCGCAATGGCGACAAGGCCCGCACCGACTGGACCAACATTCCCTGGCATTTCGAAGAGTTCATGAAGTATCTGGGAACGCTGCCGAAATCCGCCGACGGCAAACCTGCCCAGGCTGTGATTTGCGTGAATGCGGGTACGGGCACTTCCAAGGAAGCTGCCGCTTGGGTGCGTTACGCCAACAAGGTGAAGGGTTACAATATTAAGCAGTGGGAAATCGGTAACGAACTGGACGGAGAGTGGGAAGAATCTGGCCCTATTTCTGCCCGCCATTACGCTGCTCGATTCCTGGAATACGCCCGCGCCATGAAGGCTGTGGATCCCACTATCATTTTGCATGGACCGCTGCTCAGTACTCACAAGATGATGCAGAAGGGCGCCGGCATTCTGGATGGAAAGTACTGGATGGAAGAATTCCTCCGTATTGTGGGGGAGGCGGAAATCGCCGATGGCAAGCGCTACCTGGATGCTGTGGACCTGCATAATTACCCGTACTGGACTCCCAATGGCGCCAACGCCAAGGACATGCTGAAGGCCATGCTGGATGTGGGCCCCAACATGGATACGCTGGATGTTTGGATGAAGCGTCACTTGCCTGGCGTGGATAAGGTTCCTTCTGCTTCTGGCGAAGAGAAGCGTCGGGTGTTCCTTTCGGAATTCAGCACCAACGTTCAGGGTTACAGCCTGTTGATGGATTACCCCCAGGCAACGGCCATGGCCATGATTTTTGCGCAGCATGCGGTGCGCTTTGGCGACCGCTTGCAGGTGCTGCCCTGGGACGCTTTCGGCAACCTCTTCAAGAGCCCGGACGATACTTGGGGTACCATCAGTATGACCGCCCTTCTGAAGGAAGGTTCCTGGAACAAGTGGAAATCTCTGGAGCCTACTGCGGAATACTACGGCGTGTATATGACTTTCAAGCAGTTCCTGGAAGACGGCTTTGCTGTGGTTCCTGTGGAAAGTTCCAATTCTGAAGTTGTGGCTTATGCCTTGGCGAAGAAGGGTGCTGCAGGTGTTGGCGACTCGGCCCGTGTTCTTTTGGCAAATTTGTCTGACGTTGCGCAGGTTGTACAAATTGATCGCGCTTCCGTGGGATCCAAGAAGGAAAATTCCCGCATTGAAGTGGACGTGTTTGGCGAGGATCAGTTCAAGTGGATTGGTGATGGCAAGAATGCCTATCCCTATCCCAAGATGGGTCCCAGTGGCCGCCGCCTGAATCCGGCAAAGTCCCGCGATGTTATGATTCCTCCTTTCGGTATGGCGGTGGTGCAAATCAATCCCCGCGTTGTTGGGGCTGACAAGGCCTCTGCAAAGAATGCCGCAACGCCTGTAGTCCTTGCCGCAGCTCTTGAAAAGAAGGTCATGATGCGTGGCGATACCCTGGACTTGTTTGGGACAGTCACCCAGCAGGATGGTGAAATTACTGGCGCATCCATTAAGATTCCTGATTTTGGCCCCAAGGGCGGTTCCAAGACGGTGAATATTACGCCCGATGACGGCAAGTGGAATGCGTCCATCGAAAGCTTCCATGTGAAGGTCCCTGTGCCGGAAACTGCAAAGATTACCGCTGCAACGGAAAAGCTTCCGGAAATGGAATTGACGGTTACAGGTCTTGGCGGCAAGAAGACTGTGCAGAAGATTCCGTTCCGTGTTCGTGGCGCTTACCGTACCACCAGCTGTATGCAGAACTTCGACAACGGTATTGATGCCGTGGATTGGTTCCCCGTGGTGAATGGCGACAACGCCACCTCCATGGATGCCAAGGTCTACAACGGCAATCCGCCCCTGGGTGGTTATATCCGTCATGACTGGATTATTGAGCAACCTCCTGAACTGGGTTGGCCCAACTACTCCGGCGCTTACTATGTGCTGCCTCCCGAAGTGAAGAACTCCGTGGGCATTGTCTTTGATTACTCCACCAACCACAACAATCCCGACGGTTACATCGAACTGCAGATTATGTCGGAACAGGTGAAGGATTACGACGAGTTCATGGTCCGTCTGAAAAACACCCGCGGCAACTGGGTACGCGACACTCTCATCTGGGAAAACATGACTCAGGAAGGTTGGGGCAAGAACGTTCCCCAGCTGGATCCGAGGCAAATCAAGAACTTCGCCTTCAGGGCCCGCTGGAGCGGCAAGGGCTTCATCAGCCTGGACAACATTTACCTGTTGCAGGAAGATGGCAAGGAAGTTCCCATGCCCAAGGGCCTGAGAAGATTGCGGTAAATTTCACGGTTTCGGAAGAACTTTAAATAAAAAATCCGGGCTGCAAAAGCTCGGATTTTCTTTTCAAGAATTGTATTTAGTAGTGTTTATTCGTATGTTCCTACGAATAAATGTTCCTTGCGTGCGTTCTTCAGGTATTCTACATAAAAGTTTGTGGTCCCGGTTTCGATGCCGTCCCGGCATATGAAGGAGACGGCTATGTCGGTACAACCATATTTCTTGATGTAGCGGTAGCCCACGAATGAAACGAAGTTTCCTGAGCCTACGGATTCTGAAGCCTCTTCTGTCCATCCGGCAGCCTGCATGATGGCTGGGTAGGTGGTGTCGCACATGGCGGTATTGAATTCCTTGTGAGAAACCTTATACATGGGAGTTTCTGCGTCAAGGGTTTCTACGCCCGGTGTTGTGGTGGAAAATTTGAAACTTTCAAGAAGGGTTTTCATTTCTTCCACCGTCATGGGGGATTCCGTGCAGGAGTCTTCAATATTGTTGCCGTTGGTGCTGTTTGACGGGGATGAACTGTCGTCGGAACAGCCTGCCAATACGCAAAGGGCGATTGTTGATATAAGGGATAAAATTTTCATCTTCATTTTCTTGGCTGATAATCTCAAAATAAAAAAAGCCGCAGCTTAATAAACTGCAGCTTTTTGATAAGGGTGCTGTTGCAACGTTTTTAGCGAGCTTCGCGGTCCACCCAAGGTCTTGCGTTGAAACCAGTGTAAATCTGGCGGGGACGGTTGATCTTGGAGTTGGGATCGTCGTGCATTTCCTTCCAGTGGGCAATCCAGCCGGGCAGACGACCGATAGCGAACATCACAGTCAGCATGTCGGTGGGGATGCCCATGGCGCGGTACAGGATACCGGAGTAGAAGTCCACGTTGGGGTACAGCTTACGTTCGATGAAGTATTCATCCTTCAGGGCGGCTTCTTCAAGCTTCAGGGCGATGTCCAGCAGCGGGTCGTGAACGTGTTCGCGTTCGAAGACCTGGTACATCAGCTTCTTAAGAACCTTGGCGCGAGGGTCGTAGCTCTTGTAGACGCGATGACCGAAACCGGAAAGACGGAACGGGTCGTTCTTGTCCTTGGCCTTGGCCATGACCTGGTCGATGGTCATGCCGCTTTCCTGGATGCGGAGCAGGGTTTCCAGCACAGCCTGGTTTGCACCACCATGGAGCGGGCCCCACAGGGCGCAAATGCCTGCGCAGATAGAAGCGTAAAGGTTTGCCTGGGAGCTGCCCACCATACGGACGGTAGAAGTGGAGCAGTTCTGTTCGTGGTCGGCGTGAACGATGAGCAAGGTGTTCAGGGCCTTTTCCATAATCGGATCCGGGTGGTAAGGACGAGCCTTACTGCTGAACATCATGTTCAGGAAGTTACTGCAGTAGCTGCGTTCTGCTTCCGGGTACACAAACGGTTCACCGATGCTAGCCTTGTAGGAGAAGGCTGCAATGGTGCGGATCTTGGAAATAAGACCTGCGGTTGTGAGTTCGAAAGCGCTGGCGATGTTTTCGTCGTCGTAGAAGCGGGGGGTGAACAAGCCCACGGCGTTCACGATGGAGCTAAGGATACCCATGGGGTGGGCGTTAGGCGGCATCTGACGGAAGAAGCTCAGCAGGTTTTCGTGGAGGAGTGCGTTTTCGGTCAGCAAGGTGCGGAAATGGGACAGCTGCTGAGATGTGGGCAGTTCGCCGTAAATCAGGAGCCATGCAGTTTCCGGGAAGGTGGCCTTTTCAGCCAAGTCTTCGATGGCGTAACCGCGATAGCGGAGAATGCCCTGTTCACCATTCACGTAGGTGATAGAGCTCTTGGTGCTACCGGTGTTCAGGTAACCGTAGTCAAGCGTTACAAGGCCAGATTCCTTGCGGAGCTTGCTGATGTCGAGACCGTGTTCGTTCTCAGTACCTTCACAGACGGGGAGCTCGAAGCTCTTTCCGTTGTAGTTCAGTATTGCGTTGTCGGACATTGATCCTCCAGTGTGAGGTTTGAGGTGTGAGGTCGCTCGCGATGCTCGCTTTGAGGGGCGAGGCCTCTTGCCAAAACCTTTTTGTTCATCGTAAAATGTGTTTTGCAAAGATAGCTAACACAAAGTACTTATGCAAAATCCATGCCATGAAACTAAAGCAATGAAGTCGGACTCTAACCTCAAAGGGCCGAAGGCCCGACCTCATACCTCAAAGCCTCATGGCTTCGCTCCTACTTCTGCAGTTCCTTGACAGCCTTGTAGATGTTGTCGAAGAGCTTGCCCAACTTTTCGGTAGGCACTGCGGAGAAGGCCAGACGGATAAGACCACTCAGCATGATGGTGCCGGTGCTGTAATCCTTGATGAGCTTCTGGCGGAGTTCTTCGGCGTCGACGCCCTTGGGCTTTACGCACATGAAGTAACCGCTGTTGAAGGGCATGGCTTCGAAGGCTTCTGCGTATTCCGGATGGGAAGCGAGGACTTCCTTGATGATGTCGTAGCGCTTCTTGAGGGTTGCGTACTTTTCAGCCTTCTGTGCATCGTATTCTGCAGACTGGTAGGCGGCGAGAAGAATCTTCTGGGAAATGGACGGACCGTTACTGATGTTGCCACGGACGGTACCGGCGGCCTTGTCTTCCAGAGCCTTCAGCTGTGCTTCAGTTGCGCCCTTGAAGCCAAAGCTCATGAAACCAACGCGGAAGCCCCAAACGTAGTCTTCCTTGGTAGGACCGTCCAGCTTCACAGCCAGCAGATTTTCGTGTGCGTCCACAATCTTTGTAAAGAGGGATTCGCGGGTGACGCCTTCTTCGTAAACCAGGCCGAAGTATGCGTCGTCCATGAGAGCCACAACCTTGTTACCTGCAGCAGCGCAATCGGTCAGGATCTTTGCGATTTCCACGGCTTCAGTTTCGGTAGCGGTATAGCCAGTCGGGTTGTTGGGGAAGTTCAGGAGCACGACCTTCTTGTCGCTCTTGCCTGCAGCGAGGGCTGCCTTGAGAGCTTCGGTGTCAAAACCACCGTTCTTGAAGGTATTGAAAGTCTTGATTTTTGCGCCGCGGGCGTTTTCAAAAACCAGTTCGTAGTTGTCCCAGTACAGGTCCGGAATGATGACTTCGTCACCGGCGTCCAGGAAGAGGTAGCCGGCGCAGCTGATAGCGTGGGTCAGAGCGCAGGTGACCACCGGGTTGCTGAATTGCTTGGAAGCGAGGGTGGGGTTCTTCTTGATGACCTGTTCCTTCCATGCCTTGCGCAGGTCCGGATTACCGAAGCTGGGAGCGTAGAGGAAGGAGTTCTTGGGGAGGTTCAGGGACTTGAGAACGCAATCCAAAACCAGCGGAGAACCGTCGTCTTCGAGAGCGGTACCGATGGTAGCGTTGATGTCGGAGCCCTTAGCTTCGGCACCCTGGCCAAGAATACCCTTGCGGGGGAAGAAAATGGCCTTGCCCTGTTCAGAGAGCATGTCGAGAACCTTGCAGCCGTTTGCAGAAAGTTCGGCGTTCAAGGCAACTGCGAGAGGATTGTAGTTCATTTTTCGTTTCCTGTTGAAAAATTTGTTTAAACCGAGGGCAATTTAGTTTTTTTTGACCCCACTCGCAAGGTAGGAGGGGACTTCCGCGAACACAAAAACAGCCCAAAAACGGCAAAAAAATGTTCGTCTTTTTCACAAATCGTATTACAATATTTGTTTGTAAGAAAAATGTGATTTTTTAGGGGGGGGGGAGGGTTCCCCCTCTGCGGGGGGGGGGGGGGCTCCCCCGCAACGCCCCCGGCAAATCAAGTTGATTGTAGAGGAATCATGTTCAGCAATTGCTCTTTCGTCAAAAATTCTAAAACAGAAAATGCGGTCAGCTTGTTGCCCAAATCCTTTATGGATGCTCCTACGTGATAGACTATGTCGTCGACGATGATAAAACGGTCGTGAACATCTCGAATATTCAGGACCTGTACGGTGGGTTTTGACGATTTAATAGATTTTGCCAGGAGTCGTAGAGTCCTGTCGTCTGCATAGGGATCGATGATAATGATTTCTTGTTTTGCTGAACGGACGAGCTGGGCTGCGAATTCGTAGCCGCTCCACCAGGATTTCGCAGGAATTGCGCCTTCTGTGGGAGGCGTGTTTAGCTTGACAAAGAAATCTACTTGCTTTTCGAGAGCATCAAGCCGATTGTCGTGAGATTGTAGATTGTTCTCGTGATTGACTAGCTGCTGGTCAATGCGTTGCTCGGAAAGCATCGAACGCTGGTTGATGCTGTAGCCTTTGAGAAGGTGGTTTTTAAGGACTTGGTTTGCCCAGCGACGAAAAAGGGTTGCATTTTTGCTGTTTACCCTATATCCGACGGATAATATCGCATCAAGATTGTAGTATTTCGTTTCGTAAACCTGTTGGCTTGCATTACCCATATGTTCCAAAACGGAACATGTGCTATGTTCATCTAGTTCCTGAGATGCGTAGATGTTTTTTAAGTGTTTTGTAATTGCGGGCCGTTTTGTGCCAAATAGCTCTGCAATTTGAGCCTGCGTCAGCCATACGGTTTCGTTTTCGAGACGGACATCAAGATACAATTCGCCATCGGCATGGTAGGCGATGATTTCGCCTTTCTCAGGCTTTTTTTCCAGATGATTTTCCACCGGAAACTCCGAGGAACGCATTTCCCATGATGCGAGGAAACTCGCGGGCCCCTGTCGGGGGATGTAATAAAAACCGGCGTTTCCGGCTGGGATAAATATACAAATTGCAAAAGTCAAATTATGACAGTCTGTGTTTTTTGACTATATTTTTTTTTGAGAAAAGGGAATAAATTAGGAGGACAAATGAATATAGGCCGCCTGCGAACTATTCTGAGCGCAAAACCGCGTGTCGCTCAGCTCGCTATGCTGTTGTTCGTGGCAACAATGCTTGTTGCATGCGGCGACGATAATGGCTCCAGCGCTACGGACGAGGGGGCCGGCAGTTCCTCCAGCGTCATTCTGAGCGAAGGCTCCGCCGAAGTCGAAGAATCCAGTAGCAGTGTGGTCCTTTCGTCGGCATCGAACCTTGAGCCTGTAGCGTATTCCTCCAGCAGCTTCGTCTGGTTGCGTGAAGATATGGTGGATTCCTCTCGTCTGACCATTTATCGATTCCTGTATCCCCGCGCAGACATGTCCTTGGATACCGGGTACTTCAACGGAGACGAATGCCGCTTTGAAGCTGAAGGAAAGTTTCTTTGTGAACAACGTTCCTGTATTGCCTATGATGGTGGTGAAATTCGTATCCCGCAAAGTTATGGGATTCTTGGCGTTAGCGCAAGAGACAAGGACGGCGCCTATAGTGAGTACTTCCACACCAGCACAGATATTACGCGACTGGTGGATATAAACTTTGGCGATAGCGCACTTACTACATTCATTCCGTTTGCTGACATTCCCGAGTTTGATAGGGATGGCATCTTGGAACAACTCTCTGTTTTACCTGCCGAGCCTTGCTCAACTTTATTTCATTTTGAAGGAAATTATCAATTGCAAGCGGATGGATTGCCTGAAGGAATTGTACTTTATCGCGATGGCCAAGGAATCAAGGGACGTGGAGATTCTCGGGAATACTATTCGGCTTTATTCCCGAAGGAAGAGTTGGACGCCGTGAAGGCGCACATTTATGAGGCCGGTCAAGATGAAAAGTCTTCTTACAACAAACTCATGGTAGGATATTACAGTGAACTGAAATATGCTCCAGATAGAGGACTTGATATCTCCAACCAAACGATTACAGCAGAGATTAATGATTTTGGCTGCGGAATTGTGTTGACATCCTATAAAACGGATATGATGGCTGGACTTTGTGAAGGCTGGAAAATCCCCGAAGATGCAAAGGTGTTTTCCTATCGCCTAATCAACATTTCTGACAAGGTCCCTGAAAATCCTGTCCAGTGGAAATTGACCTATATGGATCAGTATGGCCGAGGTGGCGCCTTGGATATTGTCACCCAATTTGAATAGGCAAAAATCTCAAATTTTAATTTAGCAGTTTTATTTAACGTACTCCTTTTAGTTGAAGTATTGGTTGTTTGTTCTCTATAACGACATTTGATGAGCTCTTAATGGGATGGGTGCCATTGACGAAATAGGACTCTTTTTTCTGCAACTTTTTAGTATTCCCTTTTTTTATTGAATTTATTTTAGCTGAGTAGTTGCAATCAGAGGGTATCTTAGGAAATGGAGCAAAACGAAGACTGCCGTCATCTTGATATTGACAAGAAATTGATGCTGGACGATCGCAAATCTTTCCGGTAAATGGAATCGAATGAAATCGAGTCGTTATTAAATAGTATGAACTCCATGTTTTCGCTTGTAAAAGAGAAATTGAAAAAATAAGAATCAATAGTATTGGTTTCATTTTTTTTGAAAGAGCTAGAGGATTCCCATTTTTACGATTATTTTACATAAAATCATGCAACATTTCCTCGTTCAAAACGTGTTATAGTATGTAGGGCGAAAACGCCCTGCGCTATTGCGGGGGCGTTCCCGCCTGGATAAAACTATGGCGACATTTGATGAAAAAGTCGAAAATTCGATGGCACAACTGTGTTGAACTATGCCTAATTGCAGGAGGTCTTTATGACAAAGAAAAGTGTTGAAACTATTAACAAGAACTTTGTTCTTGATATTCGCGGAATCATTGAGCAGTCTCGTAGGAATGCTGTCCGTAGCGTAGATTTTTGCCGCGTTCAAATGTATTGGAACATCGGGCGGCGCATTCAAGTAGAGGAACAGAAAGGCAAGAAACGGGCTGATTATGGTTCGTTTCTCTTGAAAAACCTTTCCAAGGAGCTGGAACCGGAGTATGGCAGCGGATTTTCTGTGCGTCAGTTGGAAATGTGCAGGCGTTTTTATACCCTGTATCCAATTGCGAACGCAGTGCGTTCGCAATTGAACTGGACGCAATATCGAGATTTGATTAAGATTGATGATCCTGAAAAACGTGAATATTATGAACTGGAAACGATCAATAACGCCTGGACCAGCCGTGAACTAGAACGCCAGATTCATTCTCAGCTTTATGAACGTCTCTTGATGAGTTCTGACAAGGAAAAAGTCCTGGCTGTGGCTCGCAAGCAGCGTATTCCAGAAACACCTCAGGAAGTTATCAAGGATCCCATGGTCTTGGAATTCCTGGGCTTGGAACGAAACCCTGAATATTACGAGAGGGATCTTGAAACAGCCATCATCAATCACCTGCAGCGTTTCTTGTTGGAACTTGGAAACGGTTTTGCCTTTATCGCAAGGCAAAGAAGAATTCTCCTTGAAGATGACCTTGCCCGAAGATAACGAGACAATTCTAGCAAGTGAGTTCAAACTTTACATGCCGAGCAAGGAACAGCTGATCGCTAAAGTTAAACAGATCCGTGAGGATTTTGAAAAAATACATGCTGAAAGGTCCTAGGTTTTTAAGAAATTACCTATAAATTTCCCAAAATTTTGGTGTTTATAGGTAGGATTTTAGTTTGTGCGTGATGAAACGAGGCATTTTCGGGCAAATGAACTGTATTTTTGGCCAAAAACGGCCTTATTCAGGGGCTTTCCAAGAGTGTTTTACAAGAATTTTCTTCTTTAGCGTGAATTTTTACCTATAAATGCGATTCTTTTCGGCAATTTATGGGTAAAATCAGCATAAACAGGCTAAATCGATGAAGCCCTTGGCTTTGGGTTGAATTTGAAAGCCTTCGACTTGTATCCCTTGAATGTTTTGCCATAAAAATCACAGGGTTTTTATGATTTTTTGTTGCCGATTACGTGAACTTTTATAAATTTCAAACAGAAATTTTTAACTCTGGCGCCTTGTGACGCCTTATAAAAGGTCGCAAATATGCAGATTGATTTGAATAATGTCGATTGGAAGACTCTCCCCTTCGGTTACTCCGACACCGATTACAACGTTCGTTGCTACTACCGCAATGGCCAGTGGGGCAAGATTGAAGTCTCCTCCGACAAGAACATCAGCATTCACATGGCCGCTACCTGCCTCCACTACGGTCAGGAAGGTTTCGAAGGCCTGAAGGCTTACACCGGCAAGGATGGCAAGGTCCGTCTGTTCCGCGTTGACGAAAATGCAAAGCGCATGCAGAGCACTGCAAACCGCGTCCTCATGGCTGTTCCGCCCATTGAACTCTTCCGCGAAATGGCTCACCTGGTAACCAAGCTGAACGCTCGCTTCGTTCCGCCCTATGGCCATGGTGCAACTCTTTACATCCGTCCGCTCCTCATCGGTACCGGTGCAGAAGTTGGCGTGAAGCCTTCTGACGAATACCTGTTCATGATGTTCGTCTGCCCGGTCGGCCCCTACTTCAAGGACGGCTTCAAGCCCGTTGACATGATGATCAGCCGTAACTACGACCGCGCCGCTCCTCAGGGTACCGGTACTGTCAAGGTTGGCGGTAACTATGCTGCTTCCCTCCAGTCTCTTGCCGAAGCCAAGAAGCTGGGCTACTCCAGCACCATCTATCTGGATGCCAAGGAAAAGAAGTACATCGACGAATGCGGTCCGGCAAACTTCTTCGGTATCAAGGGCAAGTCCTACATTACCCCGAAGTCCGAATCCATCTTGCCGTCTATCACCAACAAGAGCTTGCAGCAGCTGGCCGAATACCTGGGCTACACTGTTGAAAAGCGCCCGGTGGCTTTCGAAGAACTGGCTGAATTCTCTGAAACTGCAGAATGCGGTACCGCAGCTGTGATTACCCCGATCAAGAAGATCGTGGACCCCGTTGCAAACAAGACCTTCACCTATGGTGACGGCGTAAACCCGGGTCCTGTCTGCACCGAACTCTTCACCAAGTACACTGCTATCCAGTTCGGCGAAGCAGAAGACCCGTTCGGCTGGACTGAAGTGGTTGACCTGTAATCAGGTCGCTGCGCTTTGAGGGCGGCCTTTGGCCTTTGAGGTATGAGGTCGCCACTACGTGGCTAGAGGCTTTACGAAAAAAGCTCGCGATGGTTGTCGCGGGCTTCTTGTTTTATGACGCTTTTTCCTTAAGAAAAACTTACAATGCGGTGTAAAAATGTTATATCTACCTCTGTAAGGAGTATTTGAGGTATTTATGACGATGTTCCAGATTGGCTTTCTGGTAACGGCCCTTGGCTTTATGGGGCTCGACATACTGGGGGCCGTGCTATCGTTTAAGAAAGGCGGACCGGCAGGTAGACTGCTGGGTGTTACCTGTACTTTCTGTTCTTTGGTTGTCTTGACTTATTTGGCAAGCGTTATGAGTGTGGAGTATTTTTCCTACTCCTGTTTTACCAGTTTGCATTACATATGTGTGATGTCCATGTTGGTTTGCGTGGTGGCATTTACGTTCCATCTTGTGGAACTGGCTGACCGGCCTTTTGTGCCCTATGTAAATAAGTTGCTCCTGATACTGGTTAGCCTTGATGCGGTCTGCTGGATTATCAATCCTTTTAAGGAAATCATGTTGAGCTTTGCGGCTCGTCCAGAGGGATTCAACCGGTTTGACCTGGTTCCAAGTGTTCTCTTTGGGTTGCATCTGACGTTTACCTACGTGATGGCCGCTGTGGTAGTTTGTTTGCTGGTTTACAAGTGGGTCCGCTCCGATAGGGATTATCACCGCAAGTATCGTTTTGCATTGCTGGGCTTTTCAACGGTGGTCATGTTCAGCGCCGTGTCGGAACTGTTCCCCGGATTCTTGGGCTCGTCCCGTCTTGATTATACGGTCTTTGCGCTCAGCTTGGCGGCTGCCGCTTTTTACTGGTCTGCGTTTATCTTCTCGACGGAACGTTATGTCTATGACCACAGTGTGCCGCTGGAACAGCGAACCAACACCATGTTCGTGGTGACTGGTATTATCGGTACCACTTGCGGTTTGCTGATTTGCCTTGCTGCGTCAGTCAGTTTTGCGGGAATCATGGCGGTGGCTTCGGTTGTCCTTGCCATGATGGTTATTTCGGTGGTGGCACGTAAGACGGGGCACGAAGATCTTGGGTTCTGGATCCTGATTGCCTGTATTCTGGTGGCCATGCCTATTGTCTGGCTTTCGGCTGGAGGTGTGAGTAGCGGCGTGAACAGCTGGTTCGTTTACGAATTCTTCTATATCGCCTTTGCCCTGAAGGGGCGCCGCATGTACATCGCCATGGCAATCGCCTTTGTTCTAGATGGAGCCAGCTATGGCATTGGCTACTACCGCCCCGATTTCGTCTACCTTTTTACGAACATGGCCGACACCTACATCAGTACGGTGGCCTCCACCTTTGTGGTGGGCATAACGGTGGTGGTTACGGTACTCTACCAGAAGAACATCTATTACGATGAACAGGCCGCCCTCCAGGAAGCCTACAAGACCCAGGAACTGCTGAAGCGCGAAGCCGAAAAGGCCAACAACGCCAAGAGCGACTTCCTGGCCAGCATGAGCCATGAAATCCGTACGCCGATCAATGCGGTGCTTGGCATGGACGAGATGATCCTGCGCGGTGGTACGCCCGAAGAAATTGCGGAGTACGCCCGGAATATCAAGCTGGCAGGAAACATGCTGTTGTCTCTGGTGAACGACGTCCTTGATTTCTCTAAAATTGAAAGCGGCAAGATGAACATCGTCCCGGTGGAATACAGACTGTCTAACGTCCTGGCCGACTTGAAGACCATGATTGCGACGAAGGTGGAAGAACGTGGTCTGGAATTAAAGACCGAGATTTCTCCTGATTTGCCGTCGGTGTTGGTGGGCGATGATTTCCGCCTGCGCCAGATTATCATGAACTTGCTGACCAATGCGGTGAAGTATACGCCTAAGGGTTCCGTGACATTGAAGGTCTGGGGCGAGACCGCAGACTCGAAATGCAAACTTTATGTGTCGGTCAAGGACACGGGTGTCGGTGTTCGCGAAGAAGACAAACCGCGCTTGCTGGAATCCTTCAAGCGACTGGAAGAAACCCGTAACCGTGGCATCGAAGGGACCGGCCTTGGACTTTCCATTACCGAGAAGTTGCTTGAACTGATGGGGAGTTCTCTTCAGATCAAGAGCGAATACGGCAAGGGCTCCGAGTTCTATTTTGTGCTGTCCCAGGATGTGGTGGATGGGACCGCCATAGGAAACGCAGACCTTGAAAATGCAGATGGGCAAAAGTCTGTAGGCGTATTCCAGGAATGCTTCGAGGCGCCTGAGGCGAAGATTCTTGTGGTTGATGATAACCGCATGAACCTGATGGTGGTTAGGGGACTGCTGAAAAATTCCAGGATGCAGATTGACTGCGTGGAGAGCGGTCAGGAGTGTTTGAATAAAGTAGAAGAAAACTGCTACCAGGTTATCTTGATGGACCATATGATGCCCCAGATGGATGGCGTGGAAACTTTGGAACGGTTGAAGGCGAAGTCCAATAACAAGTCCGCTGAAGCCAAGGTGGTGGCGCTGACGGCCAATGCCATGTCGGGAGCCCAGGAGATGTACCTGGCTCGCGGCTTCGATGACTTCCTGGCGAAGCCTGTCCGCGGCTCCCTGCTAGAAAAGGTGCTCCTGCGGCACCTTCCGGCAGAGATGGTCCACATGAAGTCAGACGAGGCGGATGTTGCGAAACCTGAGGTGAAAACGGAATCGGTGTTGATCGATTTCGAGAAGGGGCTGGCCCTTTGCGTTAATGACAGGGGACTGTACAAGGAAGTGTTGCAGTCCTTGCCCGACGAACATTTTGACTACTACCTCCAGGAGTATTACGAAAAGTCTGACTGGGCCAACTACCGGGTCAAGGTTCATGCCTTGAAGTCTTGCCTGGTGAACGTGGGGGCCGACAAGGTCTCCCTTATGGCGAAGAAGCTGGAAGATGCCGCTAAGGAAGAGAATTTCAAGGTGATTTTTGAGTCCCATCCGGCCTTGATGGAAGAATTCCGCAAGGTTCTGCTGGATATCCAGCGTTATTGCGATGATACCCTATGTTGACTTAAATACCGTGATTTACTAAATTTGCGCTCACTGTGAGAATAGAAATTGCACAAACCTTGACTGAACCCGAAGACCGCCAGGTGGTCTGGTCCCATGCCGATGCCCCTGAACTCTTCGACGAACTGCACCTAAAGGGCGATCTGGTAGCTCAGGTGCTGGTTAGCCCCGAAGGCGACAACAAGTGGCTTGTGACTGGCTCTATCTCTGGCGTTCAGACGCTGACCTGCTCCCGTACTCTTGAACCGTTCGATCGACCCTTCTCCACTGAAATCGTGGTCGAAGTTGAACGTCTTCAGGTGGCCAAGCAAGAATTGGACGAGGAAGATGTAGACGTTTTTGCCTACAAGATTCCCCAGGGGCAGTACTTCGTCGATGTTTCCGAGTGCGTTCGTGAGCTAATTATACTGCAAGAACCGCAAGCACCCGTGAAAAATCCCGACGAAGATTTTATCTTTGTAACAAACAATCAAGCTGGCGAAGAATCCGATGGTGAAAAGCCTATGGATCCTCGCTGGGACAAACTCAAGGCCCTCAAAGACAAAATGTCTAAGGGTAACTAGACTAACAGGAGTTAAAAATGGCAGTACCTAAAAGAAAAACCTCTACCGCTCGTCGTGACAAGCGCCGCACCCACTGGAAGATGGACGTGCCCGCTATGGCTACCTGCGATCATTGCGGTTCCGTGAAGCGTCCGCACCGCGTGTGCCCGGTTTGCGGTTTCTATAACGGTGTCGAAGTTGTCGACATGAAGGCCGAAGCCTAATTTAATTGATTATATTAAGGTAAGTTCCGGCATGCGCCGGGGCTTACTTTTTTTGATGTATAAGGAGTTATTGTGGTTAAAGTTGCACTGGATGCCCTGGGTGGCGATTTCGCTCCCGACGTTGTGATTGAAGGCGCCATTAACGCTGCCAACAAGGATGCCGATCTGCATATTGTTTTGTGCGGACCTGAGGCCGAGGTCAAGGCTGGTCTTGAAAAGCGTGGCTACACCGGTCACGGCATTTCTGTGGTTGACGCACCGGATCCGGTGGCCATGGATGAACATCCTGTACAGGTCCTCAAGAAGAAGCCTCATTCCGGTCTGGTGACTTGCGTCGCCCTCCAGAAGAAGGGTATGGTCGATGCTTCCGTCAGTGCCGGTAACTCTGGCGCCATGATGGCCAGCTGCCTTATGCTTCTTGGCAAGACCACCGAAAAGTTTGGCCGTCCGCCTATCGGCTGCGTGATCCCCACCGCCGAAAAGCCCATCGTCCTTGTTGATGCTGGTGCTAACGTAGACGAACGCGCTTCTGTGCTCGTTGACTTTGCCATTGCCGGTTCCGCCTTTGCCGAAACTTACTTCGGTCGCGAAAAGCCGAAGGTCGGTCTCGTGAACATGGGCGAAGAAGAACACAAGGGTCCCGCAGTTTGCCAGGAAGCCTACCAGCTCCTGAAGAACGCGCCCGTGAACTTCATCGGCAACATCGAAGGTGAAGACCTGATCATGGGCAAGGCCGACGTGGCTGTTACCTCTGGCTTTACAGGTAACGTAATCCTCAAGATGATCGAAGGCTTCTACGAAATGCATCACAAGATGTTCGGCAACATCGATTCCGAAGCTGGTCGCAAGTTCGACGAAATGTGGGACTACCGCATGACCGGTGGCGCCTTGCTCCTGGGTCTCAACGGCACCGGCATTATCGCTCACGGCCGTTCCGACGCTCTGGCTATCGAAAAGGCTGTTGAAGTGGCTGCCAAGTACGCCCGCCTCGGCGTGGCTAAGGCTGTGAACGCTCGTTTGTCTGAAATCAAGGACGAAGAAGCTCCCGCTCAGGCATAATCCGCGGATTGTCATCCTGAGCGGAACGAAGTGAAGCGAAGGATCCAGTGACGAACGAAAAAAGACAGGACTACAATCCTGTCTTTTTTTTACAAATTCAATTTTACCCTCGATACGCCTTTTGCGTATCATTATCATTTAAACTTGGGAATGGGAGCCCTCACCATGAGGGTTCCCTAGAATCTTTTTTGGGGAGAATTGTTTAGGAGATTGGTGTTACTCCACCATTACACAACGGACGGAGAAGCCATTGGACTTATTTATCGAAACGATTTGAAATACAGAGCTGGAGTTACTTGCCCATGACGCGCTTGATCTCTTTTCAGCTTTTTCCTCGGGATAATTTCGTCGTCCTTGGCGCTTGAGCCGTTATCGCCACCGCAGGCAATAAGCATGATCGCGGCGATGGACATCACGGCAAGATTCTTGAATATATTCATATGTTCTCCTAATTTATTCCCAGAAAAAAGATGTAAACATTCAACAAAAAGGCTCCAGGACTAGGCCCGTCCCGATGATGTTTTGCGTAGAATATAAAATCCTTGACCTTGTTCTAATGCGCTTAATCCTTTGATGCTCAAAGAGATTGCCTTTTTGGTGACGTAAGTCTTTAGACACCTTTTTATATCATTGAATTTGGACTGGCCCCTCCTGTTTGCGGTATGATTTTTGTAATTTTGTGACGTATATTACAAGTCGTTGTTTTACACTCAAGGAAAAACATGTCTAAGACCATTCTTCTTTTCCCGGGCCAGGGTGCCCAGTATGTTGGTATGGGCCAGACTCTGGCTTCTACTTTTGAACCTGCCAAGAAGATCATGCAGGAAGCTGACGAAATCCTCGGCTTCTCCCTGTCCAAGCTCATGGCTGAAGGTCCGGAAGACGTTCTCAAGAGCACCGACAATACCCAGCCCGCTCTCTTCACCGTTTCTGCAATGGTGATGGAACTTCTCAAGTCCGAAGGTTTTGAATTTGACTACGTTGCAGGTCACTCCCTGGGTGAATACTCTGCAATCTATGCCGCTGGCGGTTTCAGCTTCGCCGACGGTCTCCGCCTGGTCCGCACCCGTGGCGAACTGATGGCCTCTGCCGGTTCCAAGAACCCCGGTGCCATGGCTGCCATCATGGGTCAGGACGAAGCAAAGATTATCGAACTCTGCGAATCCGTGAAGGATGCAGGTGTCGTGGTTCCGGCAAACATCAACTGCCCGGGCCAGATTGTGGTGTCCGGTGCCGTCGAAGGCGTGAACAAGCTGGTTGAAAACTGCGCTGCTGCTGGCATCAAGGCTATCCCCCTGGCCGTGTCCGGTGCTTTCCACTCTCCGCTGATGCAGTTCGCTCAGCCGGGTCTGGCTGAAGCTATCGCAAAGACTACTTTCAACGATGTGGCTAAGCCGGTTATCGCTAACGTCATTGCAGAACCTGTGACTTCCGGCAAGGAAATTGCAGACCTCCTGGTCCGCCAGCTGGTATCCCCGGTTCGCTGGAACGACTGCATGAACAAGGCCATCTCCCTCGGTGTAACCCAGGGTGTTGAAGTGGGTTCCGGCAAGGTTCTCATGGGCCTCATGCGCAAGATCAGCCGCGACGTGAAGGTCACCCCCGTCGAAACCATCGAAGCATTTGCAGCCCTGAAGGGCTAATAGGTCGGCACTTCGTGCCTTGAGGCATGAGGTCGCTCACTACGTTCGCTTTGAGGTTGTTAGGCTTTAACCTCATACCTCAAAGGGAGCCGAAGGCGACCGACCTCGCACCTGACTGCTAAACTTTTAATTTATGAGGAACTATCAAATGGGTAAACTTACTGGCAAGAAGGCTATTGTTACTGGCGCATCCCGCGGTATCGGTCTCGCCATTGCGACTGAACTGGCACGCGAAGGTGCCGATGTGGCCATCCTTTCCACCTCCGTGAAGGAAGACTTGGCTGCCAAGTTGAGCGCCGAACTGGGTGTGCAGGTCAAGAGCTATGCCTGCAACGTTGGCGACTCCGAAACTGTACAGAACGTGTTCAAGCAGATCATTGCTGATATGGGTACCGTGGATATCCTGGTGAACAACGCCGGTATCACCCGCGACGGCTTGCTGATGCGCATGAAGGACGAAGACTTCGACGCCGTCATCCAGACCAACCTCCGTTCCGTGTTCCTCTGCACCCGTGCCGTGGCCCGCACCATGATGGGCAAGCGCACTGGCCGTATCGTGAACATCACTAGCATTAACGCTATCCGTGGCCAGGCTGGCCAGGCCAACTATGCCGCAGCCAAGGCCGGTATCATCGGCATGACCAAGTCCAACGCCATGGAATTCGCTTCCCGCGGCATTACCGTGAATGCTGTGGCTCCTGGCTTTATCGGCACCGACATGACTGCCAAGATGGACGACGCTACCAAGGAAAAGTACGCCGCTTCTATCCCCCTGCAGCGCATTGGCAACCCCGAAGATGTGGCCAAGGCAGTGGCATTTTTGGCATCCGACGACGCTTCCTACATTACCGGACAGGTATTGGGCGTTGACGGGGGCTTGAACGCTTAACGATTTTTTACTAAATTAAACTCAAACACTTAATCCAAAAATGGAGACTAAAATGAACGAAGAAATTTTTAAGAAGGTTGTCGACGTTATCGTTGCCAAACTCGAAGTTAAGGCTGAAGATGTGAAGCCGGAATCCGAATTCGGTAACGACCTCGGTGCTGACTCCCTCGACCGCGTCGAACTGGTTATGGCTCTCGAAGACGAATTCGAAGTCGAAATCCTCGACAGCGATGCAGAAAAGTTCCAGAAGGTTTCCGACGTTGTCGCCTTCATCGAATCCAAGAAGTAATTTCTTGATTTGTTGGAATTAAGCAATCGAATTTAAAGCGGTCCCTGGAACTTCCCGGGGCCGTTTTATTTTTGTGCGGTTGGGCGGTCTTTTTATCTTTACGTATTATATTCAGTATGCGGATCCAACCCGCGTTTCCCCATAGGAGATAAATTTGGAAAACGAAAATTTATTGCACAAAGTATTAAAGCTCTGGTTTCGCCAGAAGTCCGAGGACGGGCTTGAGGCAAAGCTTGGGTACAGATTCAGAGATCCGGAACTGCTGGCTCATGCCCTGGTGCATCGTTCCTTCCTGACAGGAAAGGATATGCCCTACGAGAGCAACAACGAACGTCTGGAATTTCTGGGCGATTCCGTGCTCAACATGCTTACCACCGAGTATCTGTACCGCAACTATCCCAACGACCCGGAAGGTGATCTTTCCAAGCGCAAGAGTGCCATCGTGTCGGGTCACGCCTGCGCCCAGTCCAGCAAGGAATGGGGCTTGAGCGAATATATCAAGATTGGAAAGTCCGAGATGAAGATGGGTGGCCGCGGCAAGGAAACTATTGTGGCTGACGCCTACGAAGCCGTACTTGGTGCTGTATACCTGGATGGCGGTCTGGAAGAAGTCCGTGCCATTCTCAACAAGTTCCATTTCCCTCGCATCAAGGAAATCATTGTGGCCGACGATTTCGTAAACCACAAGAGCGCCTTGCTGGAATACCTGCAGGGGAAGCGTCGTACGTCGCCGGTTTACGTCTTGATTGGCGAAGACGGCCCGGAACATCAGAAGGTGTTCACCACCGAAGTCCACATCAACGATAAAACCTACGGTCGTGGTTCTGGCCCCAACAAGAAGAAGGCCGAACAGGAAGCGGCCCGCGTCAGCCTTGAAATGCTCTTGGCTGAAGACGCCGCCAACTCCGCTGATGATGCAGACAAGTCCGCCGACGCAAATTCCAAACCCAAGAAACAATCCGCACGCCACGTTGGCTTGCCCTAGTTGAGACGAAAGATGAATTTTAAGAAAGTTGCTTTTGGTTTAATGATGCCTCTGGCGGTGTCCGCAGTTTTGATCGCCTGCAATGAGTCTGGTTCCAATTCGGGTAAGGGCTCTGCATCAAAGGCTGCCGTTTCTGAAGCGGATTGCCCGATTCGGCCTATGGATCCCGAAGCTACTGGCGAGTTTGACCCGGTGGCTTCCAAGGAGGCTCGCCCCTGCGGTGCCATTACCTTGTGGGGTTCCGCCATGCCTAAGTCCTTCAACATGTGGGAAGACTACAACAGCTTCTCTGCAGAGTTGATGGGCATGATGTTCGAACCGCTGGTCTCCCTCCATAGTACCGAAGACAAGGAAGTTGGAATTCTGGCAGACAGCTGGAGCGTGGGCGAAGACGGCAAGACTTTTACTTTCCACGTGGACCCTCGCGCCAAGTGGAGCGACGGCAAGTCCATTACCGCCGAAGATGTGCAGTACTACTACGACGTGATCATGGACGAGAAGAACCTGACTCCCATTTTCAAGGTGGGACTTTCTCGCTTTGACCGTCCCGAAGTTGTGGATAACTTGACCATCAAGATGACCGCCAAGGAAATTCACTGGGGCAACTTCTGGGAAGCGGCCGGTATGCTGGCATTCCCCAAGCATGCCTGGCAGGGCAAGGACTTCAACCAGATCCGTTACGATTTCCCGGTGGTTTCTGGCCCCTACATCATCAAGACCTTCCGTGAAGACCGCTATGTGGAACTGGCCCGCCGTGCCGACTGGTGGGGCTTCAAGAAGAACTGGAACCGTGGCAAGTACAACTTCCAGAAGATCCGTTACCGCTTCATGAACGACCAGACCAAGGCCTTGGAAGCATTCAAGAAGCAGGACTTCAACGCCTACGCTATCTACACCAGCAGCATCTGGATGAAGCAGACTGACTTCGATGCCGTGCAGAAGGGCTGGGCCGTAAAGCAGCGCATCTTCAATAAGGAACCTATCGGTTTCCAGGGCATGGCCATCAATATGCGCAAGCCCGAGTACCAGGATGTTCGCGTCCGTCGTGCCCTGAACTTTATGCTGAACCGCGAAGCCATGAACGAAAAGTACATGTACGGTCAGTACTTCCTGCAGAACAGCTACTATCCTGACTTGTGGCCCAACAATACCAACCCCAAGGCCACTATGTACAAGTTCAATCCGGACAGTGCCCGCGCCCTCTTTGCGGAAGCGGGTTACAAGGTGAATGGTCAGGGTGTTCTGGAAAAGGATGGCAAGCCTTTTGCAATTAACTTCATTACCAGCAGCGAAGACCTGCGTCATCTGACCCTTTTCCAGGAAGACCTGAAGAAGATCGGCGTGGTGGCCACCATCGAACAGATGAGCCAGAGCACCTTGCGTAAGCGTCTTGACGATGCGGACTTTGACCTTTACTGGGTGAACTGGGGCGCAGGCCGACTTCGTGATCCCGAGGCCAGCTGGTCCTCCAAGACGGCTATGGACAAGGGCACTAACAACTTGAGCGGTTTGCAGGACGCCGTGGTGGACAGCCTGATTGAATTGCAGAAGACTGAATTTGATTTGGCGAAGCGCAACGAAATCCTGAAGGCACTGGATAACCGTCTTTCCGAGATTGTGCCTTACGTTCTGATGTGGCAGTGCGATCACCACCGCATACTGTACTGGAACCGTTATGGCATGCCCGAAAAGGTTCTGGACAATTTCAATCGCGAAGACGCCATCCCCGTTTACTGGTGGGTGGATCCGGTAAAGTCTGCTGCTCTCGACAAGGCCATGAAGGCTGGCGAAGCCCTGCCCATTCCTGAATATGATGTAAAGTAATTGCGGATGACCGCCATGGTATAAACGAAATGCCCGTCAAGCGACGGGCATTTTTAAGTCTGCATTTTTTTGCGGTTACTTCTTTTTGGAACCTGTTTCCTTTAGTAAGTCGCTCAAGTGTCGGGGCGGGAGTCTCAGGCTCAGCCCCATGTAGATATTGTCCCATAGACCGTCGGCGTGGGCCCATCCCAGTTCTATTCCTAGAACGTTTCCCAGTTCCGCGAACCCCGCCAGATAGGTGGTGGGCATGTCCTTGTCAAAGATGTAGCTGAAGCGGACGCCTCCGTTCAATCCTTCGCCGATATTGATTTCTGCGGTGGCCATTGGGGCTGCTGCCTGGTGGATGTTTTCTTCATCGCAGCTGGTGTCAAAATGCCCGTTGCAATGTTCGTAGGTCACGTTGTTCCAGGAGATTCCTCCGCCTAGGCCGATGGCGAATTGCCTTGTGAATTCAAAGACAAGCAAGCCGACTGCGTATCCGGTGATGGCTGTGACGGAATCATTTTCGGTTTCGAAATCCTTGAACGGTTCGGCTTCGCTTGCTTCCCCGAAGGTGAGGTTGATGCCGCCTAGAGCCTGGAGGTAGATTCCGAAGGAACTTGGTGTACTGCTGGTCTGTACAGATGAAGTGCTGTTATGATTTTCCCAACCGTCATCGTAGGATTTGTATTCTGCGGCAGGAGAGTTTGTGGAAGGCTGCTTGGTGTCGAGCCAGGGATTGCGGGGTTTACCCCACACGAACCTGCCCATGAGTCCGTCCCTCAGGTCGCTGTCGTCAAATATGACGCGGTCTCGCCAATGGTCTCCCTGAACAAGGTCAGCGCTTGACCGTCTGCCGTCCAGGTTAATCGAAAAGACGACCCGGCTTGACTGGATTTTATAGTTGAACAGTTCTCGGCCGTTCAGGTAGTAGACGCCCTCGATGCCGTCCTTTGTTTTTACTAGCAGTCTTTTGCCGTATCCTTGTTCCAGTTCAAAATACAGGCCGCCGTTCGCCTTGCTTGCGTTAGCGCGGCTCTGTCGGACCAGTTCCACGAAAATGGGGGCCAGGGCGCCGCTGTTGTCGCTGTGGTGGATGATCTTCCCGCAGGCGTTGTACCATTGGCGGATCCGGTCGTTCAGGTCGTTGATGGCGCCTCGGTTTTCTTCTAGGCTAAAGTTGTAGCTGACTTCGACGCCCTTGGAAAGGGGTTCCGGAGTGTAGCTGCCTTCGAGAGTGAAATAGCGGGTGGGGTAGAAGGCGTCGACCTGCAGGGCTTCATAACACTGGTTGATGGCCTGGCGCCTTTGTTCGATAGCGTTTGAAAGTCTGTTGGGGCTCAGGCGGATTTCGCCGGTGAGCTTGAAATACTGGGTTTCGAACTTGGGAAGTTCATACTGGTAGAAGTTTCCGCAGGATTCATCGATTTCTTCGGTAATGGAAATCGTGCCGCATCGGTCATTCATCACCTCGATATCGGCGGCGGTGCGCCACAGTTCATCTAGCTGCTCCCTTTCGGCTGCGGAGAACTTGCCGCTGTTTCGCATTTCCCTCAGTTGGGAAATGTATGCCTTGAGTACGGCAGGGTCCTGTTGGGACATCACCAGTTGAGGGCTTGCGAAGGCAATCCCGGCCGCCAGGCTGAACAACACCATAACCAATTTGCGTATCATGCTGAATGTAAATATAAGTTAAACAACAAAAAAGAACATCCCGCAATGGGATGTTCCTTAAAGCTTGTGAGATTTTCAACTTAGAAGTTGAAGTCTACGCCTGCATAGAGACCGGTTGCATCGCCGTCCATGTCGCCAGAACGGAAGATGAGACGTGCATCCAGGAGAATCTGCGGGTTGAGGGCGAACTTACAGCCCAGCCACAGGTTGAACTGGGAGTCGCCGCTGTCGTCAGCGCCCCATTCGTTACCCTTGTCGTCTTCCCAGGTATCTTCGGTGAGCTGCAGCTTGAACTTCAGGCCCAGATAGGGGATAAAGATCTGGTTGGGAACGGCGAAGTCCATTTCGCCAGCAATGTGGATTTCGAGACCGCGTTCGTAGTTGTCGTGTTCGAAACCCCAGTCAAGGCCGGCTTCGGTACCGAAGGAGAGGCCCTGAACGCCCTGGATCGGCATAGAGAACTGGCCGCCCAGGTAAATGGAAACTTCGCTATTGGAAGGCGGATGGCCGTTGACGCCGTCGTCATCGTTACCGATGGGGAGACGCAGGTCGATGAAACCGCTAACCATGGGGGTAATCTGATAACGGCCGCCGATGGTCAGGTCGCGGAGACCGTCGCCACCGTTGGTGCAGCCCTGGCAATCCACTTCGCTCCAGAACTGGTAGCCCCAGCCCTGCAGAGAAAGTTCCAAGTTCTGGATGACGGTGTAACGTGCGCCCAGGTTGAGGCCTGCCTGAGACCATTCATGGTGCCAGTCATAGTAGAGGCCGCCATGAAGGGTTCCCTTGCCTGCTTCCTGAACCGGGAAATAGTCCCAAGTTGCGAATGCTGCAGAGGCTGCGATAGCTGCTGCTGCGATAATTTTCTTGAACATAAACATCTCCTTAGTTTTTCAAACCAGTCCAAAATGTAGAAAAGGTTAGACGTTTTTATATGTTAAATAATATTATCGTAAGTTTTTGTGACCGCCACCAAAAAAAGGGCCTGCCTTGCGGCAGAACCCTTTGTAATTCCAGTCTAGCGAGCGCTAGCAGGGAATTAGAAGTTGAACTTGGCGTTCACGTCGATGGTCAGGTCCATATCGTCGTCAACGAGATGTTCGTTGCCGAGGCCCAGGCTGACGGATGCGTCAAGAGAAATCATCTGGTTGATGGAGTAGCCTACGCCAACATAGGGGAAGATACCCAGGTCGCCAGTGTGGCCTTCGCCAACATTGTCGCCATCATAGGTGTACTTGCCCAGTTCCATGACCAGGTCCAAGCCTACGTACGGAGTGACAGGGCCGCCCAGAGCGAAGTCAGCTTCTGCACCGATGTTCAGCTTCCAAGGAGGAGTGGTCTTGTCGTCGCCGGCAGTTTCGAGAGCGAGGCCAGCTTCGGTACCCAGGTCGATCATGCCGAAGTTCTGAGAGAACTGGACACCTGCGTGGAAACCGATTTCGCCATCGTCACCGACAACTTCGTCAGCACCGATGGGGAGGGTTACGTCCAAGAAGGCGTTCATGGTGGGCATGAACTGGTAGCGGACCATGATCGGCAGGTTGTCGAGACCATCGCGCTTTGCGTCTTCGCCATCATAGTGGGTGAACAGACGGTAGTCAAGAACTACGCCCAATTCCAAGTTCTGGATCACGGCGTAGCGTGCGCCAACGTAGAGGTCTGCTGCAGACCACTTGTCTTCGGGCATCTGATACTTGAAGCCGACCTTAGCCTGGCCCTTGCCTGCTTCGAGAACGGGGAACTTGTCCCAGGTTGCAAAGGATGCTGTTGCAGCCAGAGCGCCTGCGAGTGCAATCTTCTTGATCATCTTTTTGTCTCCTTGATAGGGTTTTGAAGTGTTTTCGTAATAAATATAATATGCTGAATGTAATAATGTAAAGAGAATACGCTTTTTTTGGGTGATTTTTTTTACAAATGTATGACGAGTACGCTGACTCGTTGTTTGTCGACGGTTTACGGCTTGCGTAAAGACGGACGGAATGGTGCGCATGTGTGATGTGTGAACAGCTGTTGCGGTATGTCACAATGGAAGACCCATATTAAGTGAAAATCCCCTTTTTTACGAAATAATGGGTATCTTTGTAAAGTAAGGATTACAGAGGTGGAATTATGAAGATGAGATTCAATTTTATCCTGTGTGCCATGCTGCTTGCCGCCAGCATGGTTTTTGCTGCTGGAAACAGCTTTTTTTCCTTGAATTTGCAGGTTTCTTCGGTTGTTTGCGGTTTTGGTTGCGTTACGCAGGATTCTGTGTTCTACCTAAAGCAGGAAGCTGCTAGGTGCGGGGGCCCCGCAGGGCCTGCTGGTAAGACTTGTGTGCAGTCTGTAAAGGCAACACCCGATAGCCTTTACTACCTGCTGGAAAAGCACTGGATCGGTGCAAAAAGCAAGCACACCCTCAGATTGGAATCCAATATCGACCTGGGAGAAATTTCTGCCGATGGTTCCTGTGCCGTCAATCATAAGCCGTTGCCGTTCCGTGTTAGCAATGAATTTTATGGTGATGGCAAGAAAATCACCAATTTGTGCTACCATAGTTCCAAAATGAGCGGACCGGTCGGTCTTTTTGAATCAATCGACAATGCAAACATCTCTAACTTTACCATTGAAAACGTCCGCATTATCATTGATGGCGAAAGTGAAAAGGGCGAAGATTATTATCCGGTGGGAGCCCTTGTTGGTCGAATCAGCCTGTCTTCTATTGACAAAGTCAAGCTTTCCAATGTCCAGATTGATGCACCTTTTGCAGGTGCCCTCGTTGGTGTACTGAACAATTCCACTGTCAAGAATTCTGTTGTGGAAGATGGTATCAGCATTGTCAACAACACCAAGATCACTAGCGGTTTTGCCGGTTCCAAGGTTATGGGGAATGCCTATAACTCCACGGTCAAGAGCACGAACTATGGATATGGAGTATTCCTTGGCGGTATCGCCGGTGTGTCTGTCCGTTCTCAGGCAGACCCTTCTTTCAAGGATACTCGTGTTAATGCTGTTGTGCAGAACATCCCTGCAGATAATAATTCTGCCCTGGGTGGCGTTGTGGGTATGATGGCCGCCTCCTTCGACTCCGTTCTCAATGTGACCTCCGGTTCCCAGGCTGGCGAAGAAGTTGCCAGGATTTCTGGCGGCAGCGCCATGGGTGGCCTTGTTGGTTTTGCCGGCGTGCTTTATGAAAACGGTTCCCAGCAGGAAGGTTCCATTAACATCATCAAGTCCTCTTTCAATGGTGAAATTTCTGATGGTTCCGTGGGAGGCGTATCTGTTAATAGCGTTCTCCAGAAGAATATCTTTGCCGGTGGCCTTGTGGGTCGTGATTCTCTTCTTGGTATGTCTAGACTGCTTATCAAGAATAGCCAGGCGGAACTTTCTCTGAAGGATTCTCTCAAGGTTGAAGGTATTTACCGCTATGCAGCCGGTGGTATCCTTGGTGCAAGTAACCGCTGTCTCGGCGGTGATTCCGATACGATTTACGTTTCTATCAAGGAATCCCGTTCTCAAGGAAATATTCGTATTGCCGGATCCGCCAAGGATGTTGATGGCCTTCATGTTCAGGCCTTTGTGGGTGGCATTGCCGGTGACGCCTGTTTTGCTACCAATGGCGATGGGTTGTCCAAGGATACGTCTTCTGTGAATATCGATGTTCGTACAAAGACCGCCTATGGTGACTTGATGTCCAACGGCTTTACCGTATTTGACTCGGTTGTTGTGGGCGGCGTGGTTGGCTTTATGAATTCTGCCACGGCCAAGGCTCTGCCTCTTACCGAAATTTACTATGACGGTGCCATCGAAGTGGCTGACAGTTTGAATACTGTTGTTGTGGGTGGTGTTGTCGGTACGTATCCGAACCTTAATGGCGGAAAGGCTGTTGATTTTAATAGCATCTTTGTTCGTTCCGAAAACCTGATTAAGTTGAATGCGGTTCACGCCGATCCGGTAACTCGAACCTATAATGACAATCAGGTGGCTAAAATTGGTGGTGTCTGCGGTGTCTGTCGCGAACTCCACGATGTGTCCTCTGTGGCCGTAGTTGCAAATATTACTGCAGAGGGTACTTTCTCGGGTGACTCCCTTCTTATGGGTGGCATGGTTGGCCAGTCTGTGAATGTGAATGAAAAGGATACCGTGTCCATTGTAGGTGCTTTTAGCGTTGGTAACATTCTGGTAAATGCTACAATGGAAGGTAATTCCAAGAATGACAAGGGTGTTAAAAGGTTGGCTTACCTTGTGGCCGATCAGCAAACGAAAGCATATAGCATCAAGTCCTGCTACCACTACGGTGAAGACGATCTGGATGTTGGTCCCTTTGGTGGAAAGGGTGTTGCTGGAGACTGGACCGAAGACACCAATATCAAGTTCCTAATCCGTAACGGTGACGAGGCCAATCTCAATGCCAGCTACAATGGTGTACAGAAAAGTGCTGATGTGAAAAAGGAATCCTTTGCGGGTCTCCTGAACAGTGCCTTCGAAAACAGCAAGGACTATATCTGGTCTTTTGACAAAGATTACTATTTGGGAACTTTGCCCTTCCTTGCTCATGGTAGTTATTCTCCGACAATTCCCGAAGGAAAGGTCTCGTTTAAGGTGACCTTCCTGGGCTTTGACGACAAACAGTTGGTTGTGGTGAATGCAGATCCTGGTTCGGCTGCCAATGCTCCCGACGTTCCCGAAGTCGCAGGCTACACCTTTGTGAAGTGGGATAAGGATTTTTCTGAAGTTACGGGTGATCTGACTGTTAGAGCTATCTATGAAATCAACTCCTATACCGTCACCTTCCTTAAGGCCTTGGACGACACTATCTCGACGCAGCTTGTTGAGTATGGTAAATCTGCCGTTGTTCCCAGCGGTGTCAAGAAGATTGGCCATACCTTTACTGGTTGGGATAGCGATGACTACAAGGATGTCAAGAGTGACATCACTGTCTATGCAAAGTTTACGGCTAATGTTCATCAGCTGGTCTATATGGATGATGAAGATGGTGTGCTTGAAAATATTGAAGTTGCTTACGGAAGCGCAATCACATTGATGTCTGACATCGAGAAGGCTGCCGACGAAAAGTATTCCTATACCTTTGTCAAGTGGGTAATGGAAGATGGCTCTGATGTGATTCCTGCAACCATGCCCGATGAAGACGTGGTGTTGAAGGCTGTCTTTAAATCTGAAGCCGTTATGTATAAAGTTGTATTCCAGGATTTTGATGGAACAGAACTGCTGACCAAGAAAATAACTTATGAAGGTTCCGTTGAAACTCCTGCCGATCCGTCCCGTCTAGGTTATAAATTCATTGGCTGGAGCAGTGATGAATACAAGCAGGTAAAGGCAGATCTTGTAATCAAGGCTAAATATGAACAGCTCAACTATGCTGTTGTGTTCGAAGATTACGATGGCGATACCCTCAAGTTCCTGTCGCTGACTTATGGTGCAGAAGTGACTGCCCCTGCAGTACCGCGCCGTCAGTCTACGGAACAGTATGATTACACCTTCAAGGGTTGGACTCCTGCTGTAGAAAAGGTGACCGACAATGTTGTGTATGTGGCCGAATACGATTCTTCCCTGGTAAAGTACACCGTGTCCTTTGTAATCAATGGAACGGTTTATGAATCTCAGGTAGAATATGGCCAGGCAGCGGTGGCTCCCGAAGCTCCTGTTATTGAAGGTCTGACTTTTGTGGGTTGGGATTCCAGCTACACCGAAATTGTCGGTGATCTCAAGATCAACGCAATCTATGACACTATTAAATACAAGGTAGTCTTCAGGGATTACAAGGATAGCATCGTTTACGAAATGATGGTTCCCCATGGCGACACCATCCACTTGGCCAACAGCATGGCTCTGGATCGCAAGGCTACCGAAGATTATGTGTACTCCTTTAAGGGCTGGAGCGAAGCTCTGGGCAAGGTTATCCGCGACATGAATATAAAGGCCGTTTACGACTCTACCTACATTGGAAAGCCCAGTTCTTCCGCCTCTGAAGAACCTGCCTCCAGCAGCTCTAATCAGGTAGAAGTGCAGATTGTCTCTCCGAAGTTTGAACAGTCTGGCAACGCTATCCGCCTGTCTTTCAAGACCGAGGGTTCCGACGAACCTGCCACGGTGACTGTGCTTGACGAACTGGGAATGGTTATTGCTACGGCTACGGTCACTGACGGCTACTGGGAAATGGTGCCCGCTCCCAAGGGCAAGTCCTACGTAACTGTTGAAGTGGGTGGCAAGGTGATTTACCAGGAGTCCTACGAGGTAAAGAAGGAAGTGGTCATGCAGGCCAAGAGCTGGCAGATGGTTTCTGTAGTGGCAATGGATGAAAGCACCTTGAGCGCTTCTGAAATGAATTTCTACTGGTGGGATGAACTGAATCCTGTCGGAGAATACTGGCAGTATCGTTCCTATCGCGGTGGCCCCATTGATGAAACCCGCGGTTACTGGGTTGGCTCTGCAAGGGAAGTTGCCATTCCCCTTCGTGAAGTGGAAGTTTCTGCAGATGCCGAAATCCAGTGGAAACTGGATAACAAGTATAGCGGTTGGAATCTGGTGGCAAATCCCTATGGCTGGTACGTAGACCTTTCTAAGGGAAAAACGGAAGGTGACGCCGAGGTTATCTTCTGGCACTGGGATTCCGAACTGGGTGCCTACAGCGTTGCCGAAGTGGTTGGCCCCTATGAAGCGGTATGGGCTCAGGTGGATCACTCCACGGTGTTCAGCGTGAAGGCTGACCCTGATTACAATTATGCCGAGAAGAATGACCTGTCTGTTGCTGGAAAGGTTGCCTCTATGCGCAAGGGTTCCGCCCGTAAGGCTTCTGCGGATAACTGGAGTGTGGTTGTTGCCCTTTCCGACGATAACGGCAAGGTGGACTCCTGGAACATTCTGGGTGCCGGCAGCAGTGCCGAAACCTTGGATGAGCCTCCTTCTGGCATGGGCGACCGCGTGAATCTCTCGATCCGCGAAAGTGCCAGGGGTTCTGTTCTGGCCAAGAGTATCAAGGCTGTGGCATCGGAATACGAATGGTTCCTGGACCTGAGTGCAAATACCGCCCGCGAAGGCAAGCTGACCTTTGAAGGTGTTGACGCCCTTAAGGAATTGGG
Organism: Fibrobacter sp. UWH5; assembly: GCF_900142505.1. Classification (NCBI taxonomy): domain Bacteria; kingdom Pseudomonadati; phylum Fibrobacterota; class Fibrobacteria; order Fibrobacterales; family Fibrobacteraceae; genus Fibrobacter; species Fibrobacter sp. UWH5. The sequence continues at coordinate 56,762 of NZ_FRBB01000012.1, forward strand.
TTACGTCATGTATGTGACTGTTGACGGTGAAACCAAGGAAGTGACCGACGGAAAGTCCCTGAATGTCGCCCTGAAGCAGGATGCCAAGCAGGTGCAGGTCCGTGTGGCTGCTCGCAGTGACATGGCTGTTGCCTCTGCCGCCCTGAACGGATTCAAGGTGTTGCAGAACGCAGGTTCGCTGCAGGTTGGCTTCAATGCGGCCGACGCATTGGCTGGGGCCAATGGCCACTACGCTCTGGTGAGTGTAAACGGCAAGAGCGTGGCCCGCGGCAACTTTGCCGCCCGCGCCGGCCAGAACGTACTTGATCTGCAGGCTCCCAAGTCCGGCCTTTACTTCATGCAGGTGAAGGTTGGAAGCCAGACCATGAACGCCAAGGTGATGGTGAAGTAACCTTTCGCGGTCCTAATAGTTCTTGTTTAACCGTATGAGCTTAGCCACTGGGGTTTTGCCCCGGTGGCTTTCTTACAATACTCTTACAAGTAACTATATTTCCTATCGGAAGTATGTACTGAATAAAAGGGACTCTTATGGTGAGATTCTCGAAATTTTTGTGTGCCATGGCCTTGTCCGTGGTGAGTTTAGCAAGTCTTGCTATGGGGCAGGATGAAGAAGTCTATACGGTTTACTTCGACCTGAATCAGAAAAGTCGGCCGGGTAATGTTTTCCTGTCAGACGGTTTTATGCAGTCTTTTGAGGGTCCCGTTGATGATCAAGGTGGGGCCGAGTTCCCCAGTATAGATCAAATTTTTAGGACGGATGGTTACTGCTTTGATGGTTGGACTTTGGAGCCTGAGAACAGCCTTGCTAGTTCATACGGTAGGATAACTTCGGCTTTGGTGGCTGCTTCCGGGACAGATGATGGCAATATCCAATTGTACGCCCGATGGACTGGTATCAATTGCATTAATCCGGCTACTGTGCCTGTAGAGATTGTTCCTGAGAACGAGGGGGCTAGCTTGCATGGAAGCATTCGGTTGCAGCAGTATTATTATTCGCAGTTGTCTCCGAAATTGGAGATGGATTCGATCTCAATTGCTCCCAACTCCACGACTTTTGAGATTCCCTGGAAGTTGATTTTAGTCGGCACTACAGAAGGGAATTCGGAATATGCTTCGTTTACGTTCCATGTCCTGGATTTGCCTGATGCGGGTTATGAACTTAGCGATATTGAGATGGTTCGTGATGAGGCTAGTGCTGTAAATGGATCCGTTTGTGATGATAGCTTTTCTTATGAGCGTGAAACACGGATTCTCAAAATTAAGCCGATAAGAGGTTGTAAGTACAAGCTGAAGGCTTCGTATTCCGCTTTGACCTATTCCTTGTCTTTTGAACATCCCATCGATGGTCAGGGCCTATTCTACGTGAAGGACGAATATGGTTATGGCTGGCCCAGCGGGGCCGTTGGCTATAGTATCGGGAGTGGGAATTTCCCCATTGTTTACGATATGAATGGTTGCCGATATGGCTGGGTTCCGGCCTCCGAGGAATTGGCTGAACAGTATAAGGGTGGCGTTGCCCTGGGGATGACTGCCGAACTTGCCGCAATCATGAATGCCGAAGATTCCTATTCCATGAAGTTGTCTAAGGTAGGCCAGTGCAACATGGTGATGGACAAGTGGGAAAATGTTTTTTATGCGGATGAAGGGGGCTCTGTAGAAGTTGTACAGACTTACCCCAATGGCGATGAAGTAGACCTGGTTAAGCTTGAATTGAAAACCAATGTCAGCGGCGTTCCGGAATTGGATCTTCCTGTTCTATGGGGATATTCTATCCCTGTTACGGTTGTGCCCAAGCCTAAGGATGGTTACTCCTTACGTCAGATTTCCGTGGAGAAGGAAATCGATGGAGTTTCTGGAACCTTCGTGTTTAACGAAACGGCCAACGTCAATTTGATGGAAAGTGCAAACTGGACTATTTCTTTTGAACGGAGCTCGCCCCGCTATTACGCTTATGATTTCGAGTTGACTCCCGAAGAAATGGAGGACCTGTTCTTTGAAAGTGCGGTGATCCCCCAGCCGGATACGGTTTATTACGGCCAGTCCCATAGTAGGATGGTATTCCACAAGACAAAGGCTTTTTTGGGATGGTCCTTGATCCGCGCGAGACGTAGGAGTGCAACCGACCGTATTTATGTTGACTTGCAGGAATTGCAGGATTATGGAAGCATGAACCCCAATGCGCCCACGACTCTCTATGCCGTGTGGAAGGACAAGGACGCCAGTGATGCAAAGGAAATTGCTGTTTTTGAAGAGGGCCATGCATCGGTCTGGGCTTACCAGTTTTTTGGAAAGGATACCTTGTTCCATGCCTTTGACGAGAATGGCAAGCTGTTCGCTTCCGATACTATGGGAGTTCAAGTCTGGTTCAAGGTTGTGCCGGACGAGAAATACGAATTTGTCAAAAACAGCGTAAAAGTTTACGCAATGGAATGTGAGACTGAATATAACTCCCTCGGAGAATCTGGCAGTGAAGAGGACTGGATGAGTTATAACTCGTTAGAGGAATTTCTTGAATCCCGCGAGTGTTATCGCTTCTCGAACGAAGAGGAGGGAAACTATTATCTTGGCTGGGGTAATTTAGCGAAGGTCGTATTTGAGATTAACAAGAAGCCTGAAGAGGAAGAGCCGGTGGATGTAGAACTGGTCTTTGACGTACTGTTCGATGAAAAGACAACAGCCCTTGATAAAAAGCAGATTTATTATGGCTATGACTGGGTGGACAGTGCCCGTTACACATTCGCCAATCAGAATGATACAGCGACCTATAAGCTGCCGGCTTACGTCTATACTTCTGACGCCTGCGTTGTTGGCTGGTCCGAAAAGACGGAGCTTTCGGAACAGGACTGGGTGTATACGGCCTTTGACTTGCATCTGGCGGAACGTTCTGCCGAATCCGGCAAGAATAAGCTTTATGCCGTGTGGGCCGACGCACAGGAATGTGGCAACTACAACCACCTGAAGGTCTCCTCTGAACATGGTGTGCTGGTGCTGCAGAATGTGTCCCTGGAAAATGATTCCGTTGCCAGTGAGTATCGCTTTGCTGCAGACGGTTCCACTTTGCTTCCGAAGCGGATGGATGGATTCCGTCTTGTGGCGAATGGAACGCCGGATGCGGGCTATGAGCTGGATTCCCTGGTGCTGCATGGTTCCGATAGCATCACCTATTATTTTGCGGAAGGTGTCGCTTTGCCTCTGGCCCGCATGGATGGCGAACTGAAGGCTTACTTCGGCAAGGCCAACAAGACGCCTGTTGAAATTGTGTACGATACCTTGATGGGTTCCGGCAATGCGGTAGCGATGAAGTTCAAGACGAGCGATTTCGATGTGGCTCGTGGCGTGAAGGCTTATGCCTTCCTGATCGATGCCATGGGCGTGGTGGATACGCTTTTGACAAAGTCCGTGGAGAAAACTTCTGACACTTTGAGCTTCAGCAAGTTCCCTCTTCGACCGGGAAGCTACAAGTTTAGCGTGCGCCTGTCCGAAGGTGGCAAGTTTGTGGATTCCAGGGAATATCCCTACGTGGTGGAAGATCGGATTGTGGCTACCGGCGAGGATGCCTGGCAGATGATTTCTATGGCGCTGGTGGATACGTCTAAGCTTTCCCGTGATGACGACCAGATTTTCTACTGGTGGGACGACATGGGTACTCCCGGTTTGTACTGGCAGTACAAGGAACTGGGCCGTGGCGAAGAATTTGACGACCGCCGTGGCTTCTGGTATAACACTCTGACCGGTCAGGACTTGCTGCTGAATTCCAAGAGGGAACCTCTTTACAAGGACGTGAAGTGGAACCTGGACAGTTCCTACAGCGGTTGGAACCTGGTGGCAAATCCCTATGGTTGTTACGTCAGCCTTTATGCGGGGCACGAAAATGAACGCAAGTCGGTCAACGAAAAGTCCCGCGTAAACTTCGTGCGTTACGATGTAAAGTCGGGCGACTATGTGGCTGCCGATACGTTGATGCCCTACGAGGCGGTATGGGCTGAAGTGTCTGGACCTGTGGAATGGCGTCTAAAGGCGGAACCGGTATACATCTCCGATTCCAAGGTTAGCGGTAATTCGCCTGCGGTCCTCAAAAAATCCCTGGCCAAGGCCGAAAATAACTCCAATTGGTACATCCAGGCCGTTCTTTCCGATAAGAATGGTCGCGAAGATTCCTGGAACATCATGGGTGTGAGCCCGGAACCCTTTGTGGGTTCTGAACCGCCTGCCGCCATGGGTGACCGTGTTTCGCTGTCTATCGTCGAAGGCAAGCGCGCCCTGGCCAAGTCCTTTAAGTCTGAATCCCAGAGCTATAAGTGGGATTTGAGCCTGAGTGCAAGTTCTGACCGAATGGGTGAACTGACCCTGGTGGGCGTGGCCGCCCTGAATGATATGGGTTACCGCGTATTTGTAACCGCAAACGGTGAAACAACGGAGATGAAGGAAGGTGCCGCCCTGAAGGTCGCCCTGAAGACCTCCGGTTCCAATGCCACGGTCCATGTGACCAGGGCGAACGCCGTGGTGGCTTCGGCTGTGGGTGGGCTTCGCTTTGTCCAGGCTGCAGGTTCTTTGGATGTGGGCTTTACCGTGGAAGAATCCCTGGCTGGCGCCCGTATGGTCGTAAATGTGCTGGATCTGCACGGCAAGGTGAAGGCTTCTTACAAGGGCCGTGCCGCTGCCGGAACGAACCGCGTGGCCCTCGAGGCTCCCAGAACCGGCTTGTACCTGCTCCATGTCCAGGTGGCAGGGGAGAAGGCTTCCCGGAAGATTATGGTAAAATAGGCCAAATTCGACCGTTTTGCCGATTTATGGCGAAGAAGACGCCCGGGAAACCGGACGTCTTTTATAATAAATAATGATTAATTCGTAAAGGAAAGTTGTTAATTGATGGAATTTGATAGATTTTAAAGATTTATTGATAAAAGCTATTGATATTCCGATTCTCAATTATGAATTAAAGACATTGCCATAGGTATCCTTTTATTCTAAATTTGGGCGCACTATGACAAAGGCTAAATTCATCAAATTCGTTATCGCAACAATTCTCGCAATTGTTGCTCTCTACTTGCCGTACGAATCCCTGGGATTCGATGCAGCAAGCCCCATGGGCATCCTGAACCCGCTGGAAATCCGCGTCATTGGCGTATTCGTCATGGCAGCTCTCTTCTGGATTCTCCAACCGTTCCCGATCTGGTCCACCTCCATGCTGGTGATCGTCCTCATGATCATCACCATGTCTGATTCCTCCCTGTCCATGTTCCGTGTTGATGGCGTTACCATGATTAGCCACAAGTCTGTGATGGCTACCTTCGCTAACCCCATTATCATGCTGTTCCTGGGAGGTTTCTTCCTGGCAGCTGCCGCTACCAAGTACAAGCTGGACTTGAACCTGGCTCGCGTGCTCCTGAAGCCTTTCGGAAAGAACCCGAAGTTCGTGCTCCTGGGCCTCATGCTCATCACCGCCGTGTTCTCTATGTTCATGAGCAACACCGCTACCGCCGCTATGATGCTGGCTATCCTCGCTCCGGTTCTGAAGCTGTTTGATGAAAACGACCGCGGTAAGGCTGCTTTCGCTCTCGCCATTCCTCTCGGTGCAAACATCGGTGGTATGGGTACCCCGATCGGTACTCCTCCTAACGCTATCGCTCTTGGCGCCCTGAACGACGCTATCGCCCGCGGCGACCTGGCTGCAAACCCGGTTTCCTTCGGTCAGTGGATGGCTTTCGGCGTTCCTTACGTTATTATCCTGATGGTTATCGCATGGGTTCTCTTGATGAAGATTTACCCCATCAAGATGAAGGAAATGATCCTGAACATCGAAGGCGCTGGCAAGTTCGACACCAGCCCCAAGGCCATCATCGTCTACATTACTTTCGTTCTCTGCGTTCTCCTGTGGGTTACCGGTAAGGGTGTCCATGGCATTAACGACAACGCTATCGCTATGATTCCTATGGCAGTGTTCGCCCTGACTGGTGTTATCACCAAGAAGGACCTGAACGAAATGAGCTGGGACGTTCTGTGGCTGGTTGCTGGTGGTTTCGCACTGGGTGTTGGCCTCAACGCTACCGGTCTTGCCGCTCACTTGATCAAGACCATTCCGTTTGCAAGCTGGTCTCCGGTTGCTCTCATGGTCGGTTGCGGTATCATCTGCTTGTTCATGGCTAACTTCATGAGCCATACCTCTACTGCAACTCTTCTCGTTCCTATTCTTTGCGCAGTTGGCATTGCTTGCCAGGACAACCTCACCGGTCTCGGTGGCGTTACCGCTCTCCTGGTTTCTGTTGCCTTCGCTTCTTCTCTCGGTATGTCCATGCCGATTTCCACTCCGCCTAACGCTCTTGCCCACGCTACCGGCTACACCGATACCAAGGGTATGGCAATCACTGGCGTTGTGATGGGTCTCGTTGGTCTCGTACTCTCCTGGGGTATGATGATTATCCTGGCTAAGGCTCAGTTCTTTGGCGCTCCCGTTGTGAAGCCCACCGAAGCTGCTCCGGTTGCTGCACCTGTGGCTGCTGAAGCTCCGGCTCCTGCCGCTGTTGCTGACACCGCCGCTGCAGTTGCTGCCGATAGCACTGTCGCCCTGCCGGCTGACTCTGCCGCCAAGGTTGAAGTGGTTGACTCCGCTGCTGCCGCTCCTGCTGCAGAAGCTGCTAAGGTTGAAGAAGTTAAGGCTGAAGCTGCTCCCGCCGCTGAAGCCCCGGCTGCTGCCGAAGCTAAGTAATTAAGGTGGCGGGTTCTTCCCGCTGCTATATCGCGGGCCTGGTCCCGCAAACATTCGCAAGTTTAGCGGAATAGAGGCGCTCTGGAAACAGGGCGTCTCGTTTTTTTATGCGGTCTGGGAACTTGACTTTCTGAATTCTACGCCAGTCCTTCAAAAAGGGATGACGGACTTTGTTTGACGTATTTTATATATACGAAAAAAACCTCGCTTTTCAGCGAGGTTTCTTTCAGTGGTCGATACAGAACTCGAATCTGTGACCTCTACCATGTCAAGGTAGCGCTCTAACCAACTGAGCTAATCGACCATTTGCGACCATTTGGTTCTAACTTCCGTTAGGGTAGCCCAAATATAGAAAGCTTCTGTAATTTGTCAAGGGGATTTGGGCAAAAAAATTGAGTTTGTTTCTTTGTGCCGGAATTTATCGCTCGTCTTCGGGGACCCAGTAACGCAGGCGGCCCTTCACGTGGAGTGGTGGCAGGGCGTCCTTGCAGGAGCCGGAACGGCAATCCTTGAAATACAGGTTCAGGTCGGCTGTCCACAGGGAATCTCCGATGATCTCGTCGAAATGGATCGAGCTGCTGTCGGGAATTATGGGGGACTGGGACGAACCTTCCGCTTTCATCCAGGTGACATTCTGCATTCTTCCGTTGATGCTTGCCCGTGCCACAGGGGTCAGGTCCTTGCCTGTAGAGGGGTTGTTTACCAGCAGGGCAAACTGGTCCTTTCGGCTGCTTGCGGAGAGCTGCGTCTGGAAGTAGAAATAATGGTGCTGGTTGTTGACGTAGTAAGGGGGCTCCACATCGTTTTTATCCAGGTCGATGGTGTAGGGGCCCTCTCCGTTGACAGTGTACTTGAAATAGCCGCCGCCCTTGACTTCCCAACTGCTGTTGATGTCGCTGCACCCCATCAAGGTGGTGGCGAAAGTGGCGCCTGTAATTATGGCTGTAAAAATGCGGGTTGGGAACTTCATGGCCCTAAACTAGAAATTATCTTTGGCATTGATGACTGAATTTCCGGAGTTGGATCGGCTTGACGTAGAAACGCCCCTGGGTGTAGTTCACCTGGCGGGCTTTGTCATGGACGGTCCCCATCGGGAAGTGATCTTCAGAATTCTAAGGGAGGCGTCGGGGGAGCCCATCGCCGCCTCTGATCTGCAGGAGTCCGAGGATGATCCTAGGCCCCGGTTCCCGAAGCTGGACTTTGACGTGAACTGGACCCATTCCAAGGGCTATTGCGTCGTGGCCTATGGAGACCCTGCGACCGGCAAGGATTTGCTGGTGGGGGTGGACCTGGAACGCCATTCCCCCAAGCATTTGCGCCTGGCAGAACGTTTTTATAATGCCCAGGAGATTACCGCACTCCGTGAACTTGAAAATCGCGGGATAGAAGCGCAGACGGTTGAGTTTTACCGCCTGTGGTCTCGGAAAGAGGCCCTCTACAAGTGCGTAGGAGGATCATTCTTCGAAGGCGCCATCGGTCGCTCTGTACTGGAGGATTCGGTGTGGGCAGGGCCCGAAGGCGGTGAGCGTCAGGTTCATTTTGTTGACCTGGACGGGCAATGTTTTTCAGAAAATAAAAAAGGCGCCGGTTTCCCGGCGGCCCTTTGTGTTGCGGTTTCCCGCAAGTCTAACCTTGATTAGTTGAGGTTCTGTTCGCCCTGTGCAGCGGGGGCGCCCGGCGGCAGGGGAGCGGTCAGTGCATAGAGGGGCAGGCTGACCAGTTCTTCGTTGTCGACGGAGAGGCGTACGATGTACTTGTCGGCGCGCTTAATGGGAAGGCGCTGCAGGTTCAGGACCATGTTCACGGCGGCGGTGTCGAAACCCTGTGCTACCGGTGCCAGAGGAATCTTGGACTGCATGGGGTTAACCACCGGGTTGCCGCATACGTCTTCGAAGACCAGGGACAGCTCATGTTCGCCGGCTTCTGCACGCTGGTAGCGGATACGGAAGGCTACAGCGCACTGGGGAATCTGCATGGGGAACTGCTGGGCAAAAACGCGGTCAAATGCGCCAAGAATGTTCAGACGGCCACCCATGTCGCTGGCAGTAGCGGCGTCACAAATTGCTGCAACTTCAATATTCATTATTTACTCCCAATTTTCGGCCACATACTTCATGACGAGCGGGCCGTTGTATTTGTTAGGTTTGCTAGATCCATTTTCGCGGGCCAGCATCGACAGGAACAGCTTTCCTGCACCGTCAAATGCCAGCAGCGGGCTTGAACCACGAAGGTAGTAATTGTTTTTCTTCTGGAAGACCGCATTGAAGTACGGAAGCTGGTTTTCGCCGTAGAAGTGCCATACCTGCTTGCCGTTGACGGTCTTCAGCTTGAATACGTGGACCTGGGAGTAGTCGGCCTTATGGTCGTCCATGGCCAGGTAGACGTCGTTGTTTCGGGTAACTACGCTCAGATGGTAGGCGATGAAGCCTTCGAAAATCGGCTTGCCGAAGACGTCGGACTTGTTCCAGCTGATGCTATTGGTGTTCAGGGTTCCCTTGTACACGTAGGGACCGTAGTTGTTGTAGTCTCTGTTGGCGAATGCCATGTAGAAGGTGGAACCGCTGGCAGACAGCGACATCTTGCTGACGTTCTTGGCGACGGAAGAGGTTCCCTGCTTTTCGTTGTAGGACGCATCGTAGATGGCACTGTAGAGGGTGTAGTCCGAAGTGTTATCGACTGCGGTAACGACCAGGCTGCCGTTCACGAATACGCCGTTGATTTCGCGGAACGTGACATTCTGGTTGTTCTGGGTCTTTCTGGCGATATCCTTTGTGCTCCACTTGCTGCTGCTGTAGTAGGCCAGCTTGTTCAGCTTGCTGGAGTTGATGTACAGAACGACCGGCTGTTGCTTGGAGGCGTTGTACAGCAACTGGGGGCTGGTGGTGCTGGCGATATTTCCCAGAGAAGTGAAGTTCTTTGCCGTCTTGTCGCTGGAGTAGATGAAGAAGGTTCCCTTTTCATCCAGGAGGCCCACATACAGGCTGGTACCGTCGGTAGTCACCTTGATATCGACGATGGAGTCGGTCAGGGTGATGGTGCCGCCGCTGGTCCAGCTGTTACCGCTGAGGGCGGAGGCCTTGACGGATTTTCCACTGGTCGGGTATACTTCGATAGGTACATCGTCTACGATAACGAAGGCGGGGGCGACAATCAGGGAGGCGTTGTTGTTGAGGACGGTATCCTTGCCCTGGGTCTGCCATGCCTTTTCGAAGTAGATGGTGTGCTTGGCTTCTTCAGCGCGGTGACGGCTGTAGAAGGAAAGGGACGGTGTGGTCGTGGAACTGTCGCGGAAGTCCAGATAGATAGTCATGGAGCCCACGGCGGTTCTGCGCTTGAAGGCGGAGTTGAACTGGGAAATGTTGGTGTCCAGGGTGCCGTCGGGGTTACCCAGGTAGTAGCCGTTGTCGGAACCGCTAAAGCGCCAGTAGAAGACGTAATTGTCCTTGTCGCCCAGTTCACCCTGCTTGGAATTCTGTCCGCCCCAGGAAGGATCGAAGAAGTACATGGCGTCGTCATCCACGTTGGCGTCGCCACTCCACAGGTATGCGGTATCGGGAGCGGTAATGACACCCATGGGATGCTGTTTCAGGATGTGAACCACGGTGGTATCGCTGAAGGTTGCCTGGGTACTGGTTTCCTGGGCCTTAACGATACAGTACATGTCCTTGCCCTGTTCGGAGTAGCTGGAATCCTTGGAGATGGTCATCTTCTTGCCGTTGGCGTTGTAGTCGTACAGGGTGGCCTTTCCGCCCTTTTCTAGACTCTTGCCGGTTTCGATGACCTTACATTCCCATGAGAACCAGTCGATGCCCTGCCAGACGTCGTTCACGGTGGCAGAGAGGGTGAATGCGTCACCTACGTTGATGTAGATCTTTTCATCCTGGACCTGGATCAGGGGCTGTTCTGTGGTAAACTGGACCTTGACTGTGTCGGTGGCGGTGTTGCCGTCGTTGTCGGTTGCCCTTGCGACGCAGTAGTAGGAAACCTGAGGTGCGGGAGCCTTCCATACGGTGTCGTAGGCGCTAACAGTCTTCCAGTTGCGGTCGATTTCGCTGGGAGTTCCGCAACTCCATTCACGCTTGGAAATTTCGCCCGGGTCAGATGCGACGCCTTCGTTATCGTCGGTTGACACGGCGCTAAGGGCCATGTTGAAGCCTTCGCGAACGATGATTTCCTTGCTCTTGACGGTAATGGTGGGTGGTGCGGTAATGACCTTGGTATGAATGGTATCGCGTGCGGTGTTTCCGTCATCGTCGGTGACCTGCACGATGCAGGAGTACTTGTCTTGCTTGGTGGAAGGCATGGTGGCTTCGGCGCTGCCGTTGCTGCCGGCGACGATGTTCAGGCCGATGTCGTTATCCTTGGAAAGGACGCCGCAACCCCATTCGATCTTTACGATGGTGCCCAGTTCGTCGCGGGCGATGGCGTTCAGGGGGAGCTTGTCGTTGATGGTCACCATGTCGTAGCCGCTAGCTAGAACGGCCTTCACGGTGGGCGGGTCCAGAAGCACGGTGTAGGTTGCCGTATCGCGGGCGGTAAGGCCGTCGTCATCCTTGACCTGGACAACGCAGTAGTACTTTCCTTCGCGGTTGGGCATCTTCACTTCGGCCTTGTTGCTGGACATGATTTCCCAGTCGTTGGATGTCACGGTCTTGAGGTTGTCGCTACAGGCGTAGGAGTATTCGGCGATGTAACCCAGTTCGTCGTTTGCGATGGCGTTGATCGTCTGCACGGAATTGATCTTGACCGTGGCCTGACGTGTGCTGAGCTTGACGGTGGGCGGATCCAGCAGGACCTTGAAGGTCAGAGAGTCGTATCCGACTTCATCATCATCATCGGTAACCTTGAACTTGCAACGGAACTTGTCTGTTTCGGAGCCCGGCATGTTCAAGGTAATCTTGACATCGCTGACGCTCTTGGGAGTGTTGTCGAATACCTTCTTGTTGTCGAAGGGGATTGTTCCGTTACTGCAGCCCCATTCAATCTGCTTGACGTAGCCGTACTTGTCGCTTGCGTCTACGGTCACATTTACAGAGGAGTTGATCTTGAGCTTGTCGCTGCCGCTGTAGGTGGCCTTGACAGAAGGAGGATCTGCGATGACGATCACCTTGACGGTGTCGGAGACGCTTCTGTTCTTGACATCCTTGACGGTTACGACCACGTTGTAGGAGCCGGTCTTGTTAAAGGCCAGGGTGCCCTGGGTGTTGTAGCTTTCCTGTCCGTCGGTGAAGGTAGACGCTGTGGGGCAGGGGTACTTGGTATCGAGATTCTTGCTGTCGCCGCAGTTCCAGGAAACGGTCAGGTCGGAACTACCGTTGCCGGGGAAGGCGGTCACCTTGAAGTCTATGGTGTCGTGCATGGTCACCGAGGTGGTAAAGCCGGGCTCGGTAAAGATGATGGCCGGGTTTTCGCCGCGGACGCCGAACTTGACCTGGGCGCTGAGATTTACGTTGTTCTCTGTGTAGCGGACGGTCATGATGTAGTCGACGCCTTCTTCGGCCTTGGTAATATCGCTGTATTTCAGAACGAACTTGGCCTCGCCGTCGTCGTTGACTGCAGAAGTCTTGGTGACGGTGTCCTTACCGATGATGTAGGTCCAGCTGACGGACTTGGGGGCGGGGTAGGCTCCGGTAATCTTTGCGTTGAAGGTCAGTTCCTTGCCTTCGCTAATGAGCTGCTTCTGTGCGCCATCCACATCCAGGGTCAAGGTCGTTGCGTCGACCACGAAGCTGGGCTTGATGACTCGCTTGTTGCCGGCATTGTCGATAGCGGTGAATTCAAAGCTGTGGAGGCCGTCTTCCATGTTGGCCAAGTTGAATTCGCAGTTGTAGATTGCGCCCTGGTCTGTGTTGTTGCAGGTAAGGGTCTGTTCCTGCTTGTTGTGGGTTGCAGAAACGCTCTTGACTCGAGATCCCAGGTCGCGAACATAGACGGTCTGCCTTAAGTTGCGGACGGTCAGGGTGTCGTAGTTCTTTACCAGGATGATCGGGGCGACCGTATCCTTGAGGGACATGGAATCTACGGTGACCATGGCGCCGGATTCCACATAGATCTTGGTCAGGGAGTCGCTGGTGTATTCGCCGATGCCGGACTTTGCCAAAATGGTGTAGTTGCCCGGATCGACGTTAACTGTGTAGTTACCCTTGGTGTCGGTAACGCCGACAAAGGTGTTGATGCCGTTGTTCAGTTCCAGGTTGATTCCTTCGTGGGAGGTTCTGCCCTGGTAGTGTACCTGACCGGAGATGGAACCCTGGTTAGAGGAAATGTCGCCGATATAGAAGTTCCAGGGGCGGCTGGTGCCTTCGCCTGTAGAAATGCTTTCGATGTGGACGATGTCGTAGCCGTCGGTGACGTACATATCCCAGTAGATACGTCCTTTCAGTTCCTTGGCAGGATTGTTGATGAGCGTAATGGAGTTGCGTTCCTTTTCCTGGTCCCAGAAGTCGCACTTGGTGGACATGTAGTTTTCGGCAATCAGGTCTTCGGAGTCGAAAGCCTTGACAGGGGGAAGTCCGTTCTTGCCGTTCTGGGCGTAGATGAAGTACTTCAGGTCCTTGGGATTGTCTTCGTCGGTACCTTCGTAATAGAAGTAGAAGGGCTTGGTAATGTCGTGGCGTTCACCATCCTTGGGGTACAGGATTTCCAGCTTGGGGATCCTGTTGAAGTGGAGGTTTACGCTATCCTTGGTCTCGTTGTTGTCGTCGTCGATGGCGATAACGTAAATCTTCTGGTTGCCCTTGGAGTCGATCTTCTTGGGATCGTTCTTGATGGTCAGGTACAGGGAGTCGTTATTCTTGCGGGTCTCGTACTTCCATTCCTTGGGGTCTTCCTTGCCGCTGGCGTCCAGGTCCACCATGATCTTCTTGATGGTGCCGAAGGAATCGCTAACGGTAATGGGGAAGACGATGTTGCCCTTGTTGCTGGTCCACAAGGTATCCTTGGGAACGTTCAGGACAGGCTTGGTGTCGATGACGTTGATATAGGTGCGCTTGGTGTCGGTACCGGCGGTGTCGGTGGAGTTGTTACCGTCGAAGGCGATGAACAGCGGGTAGTACACGCCGGGCTTGGAGTAGGCCCAGGCCATGGGCGTTGCGTTGTTGCCCAGGATGACGGTGTCCTTGCCGTCGGCCTTGGTCAGGTTCCACTGGAATCGGTAGATCTTGTCGACGTTACGGGGCAGGATGCCCATCAGGTAGACCGTATCGTTTACGGTAACCGTCAATGTGTCTGCCAGGGAGTCTGAGGTGTTGAAGTTAGTGTTGGCCATGGAGTCGGCGAATGCCTTGGCGTCTTCGAAGGACTCGCGCTGGGCGAAAATTCGGGAATGGTTATTCTGGAGGCTCACGTCTTCCTTGACGGAGGGTTCCCTAGAGCAGTCCGAAAGGCCTGCTATGGCTAAAATACCAAAGAGCAATGTTAAATATCGTGACTTACGCATGACTTACCTATGTTGCACCTTTTGGGGTTAAACCTTGTATTGTAAACTTTTATAAAATGTATCTTTTTTGAAAGCATTTGGGTGTGGAATTTGCACCGATGGAGTAAGATTTATGGAATTAATACCCCTTTGGTATTGGTTGGCTGTTTTTTTTGTTTTTGGCGCCTGTGTCGGTAGCTTCTATAACGTTATCGTGTACCGCATGCCCCGCGGGATTTCGCTGATAAACCCGCCCTCCCACTGCCCGCTGTGCAAGAAGCAGATCCCCATCTACCTGAACCTGCCTGTAATCGGCTGGTTCATTCTGCGTGGCAAGACCGCCTGCTGCCATAAGCCCCTCAACATTATATATCCCATTGGCGAAGCCCTCTGCGGTTTGCTGGGGGCCCTGGCCCTGTTCGCTGCCGTGGCGGTCAATTACGGTGCCGTTGTGCCGGAACTTTTTGTATCGCCCGTGATGCAGCCCAGCGTGTGGGCCGATGCCCTGGCCATGTTCTGGCTCCTGCTGGGAGCTTACCCCGTCTGTGCGGTGGATTTTAAGTATAAATTAATTCCCGATTCCATGAGCGTTGGCGGCATTGTGGCTGGCCTCCTGATTTCGCTTATTCCCGGGGGCATTACCCCGCTGCAGAGCCTGATCGGCGCGGTTGCCGCCGGTGGCGGCCTCTATTTGCTTGGACTTGTGGCAAGCAAGGTCTTCAAGAAAGAAGCCATGGGCTTTGGCGACGTGAAGCTTTTGGCCGGCTACGGAGCCCTCATGGGTTGGCAGTCTGCGGCCATGATCCTGGTGGTTGCCGCCGTGGTGGGCCTGCTGGTGATGATCCCCTACGCCCGTATCCAGCGCAAGATTGCAGAAAAGGCCGTGGTGGATGATTCCGAAGATGTTTCTGGCCAGATTCCCTTTGGTCCGTTTCTGGCCCTGGCGGCCCCTATCGTGTACCTTTGGGGCGAAACCTTCCTTGAACTTTATATAAGGTTTGTAGTCGGAGAATAGAACGTCTAACTTTTAATAGAAAAACTGGCTCCCGGGTGGGGGCCAGTTTTTTTTTGTTGGTTGGTATTGGAGGAGGAATTTCTTATTTCGTCTGGATGTAGCGTCTGATGGCGGTACCGGACTTGCTGTACTCTACGACGATGGCGCGGGTGGCGACCATCTTGTTCGGCTTGGTGTTGCCGGTGTAGAGGGGGCGGCCCTGCATATCGAAAACGCGGTAGTAGCTGGCTTCGGCCTCGGTAGCCGCATCTGCGATGGTTCGGATGGCAGATTCTTCGGAATCGCCGGATTCAATTTCTTCGGAAGAATTGCTGGATTCAATTTCTTCTTCGGAACCGCTAGACGCGATTTCTTCAGAGGAACTGCTGGCCGGGTCTTCGATTTCTTCTGCAGCCACTTCGAAAGTCACGAATTCAGACATCTGGGTCAATCCGGAATTGTCGGTAGCTACGGCCACGGCGGAGTAGGTTCCTGCAGCCAGGTCGTTTACGGTGACGCTATAGGGGGCAGAAGTTGCGGTTCCCACCAGCTCTGTTCCGATGTAGAAGCTTACGCTCTTTACGGAACCGTCGGCATCGCTTGCGGAGGCGGAAAGTGTTACGCTGGAGCCTGCATCAAAGGCCTTGTTGGCGGCGGGTGCCGTCATGGCGACGGTGGCTGCCTTGTTGCTTACGCCAAAGGCCTGGTCGTAGGCGGGCATGGATCCGTAGCGGCCTCCCACGCCTGAGAGAGAGGGCAGGTCGGTGGGAAGGCTGTTTACGTCTCGCTTTTCCCAGCTGTAGCTGGGGTTGAAAGTTTCTGCCTGAGGGGCACCCATGGTTACAGTACCATTGTAGCGGTGCTGCTGGGTGGTGTTGCTATAGGTGATGCCGCTAAAGTAGACATAGCCGTTGTCGCCCCATTCTGCCAGGTAGCCCTTGCCGTTCTTGATGTAGCTATTTTCGTAGCGGACATAGGCCTTGGCTGTGGCACTGTGGCCGCTGGCGCCTGCAATGAAGAAACGGTTGCCGTCTACCAGCTGGTTGTAAAGGTGAACCTTGGAACCGTCGTTTTCGCCCGTTACCTTGGGAACGCGGCCGTAGGTATTATGCCAATAGGAGTTGGCGTAAGTCAGCTGGGCGTCTTCTACCAGGGCCATGTAAGGGTCGGTTCCCCAGCAGTTGTAATCGTTGGCGCCGTCAAAATCCAGGTAGCTGATGGTAGCGTTGTCTACGAATTCCATGTCGAAACCGTCGCTAATCCACTTGTAGCTAATATGGTCGGCCCAGAACTTGTCCACATGCTTCGAAGAGGTTCCTACCGTTTCGAGACCGTCGCCACCTTCGATCAGGTGGGGGTTCACGTCGTAGATGGCCAGGTTGCGATAAATGTGGTTGCCGCTGCCTTCGTTACTGCGGACTGCAATAGAGGCTCCACGCAGATTGGCGCCGCGGCCCATGCCCACCAGGCTCTTGTTGGCCTTGGTGGTAATCCAGTTGGACCATGCCATCAGATTTTCGCTTTCCTGGACAATCTGCACGCCGGCTTCGGTCAGGTCGCTGCAGCTATTGGCCTTGAAGGTGATGCGGTAGAAAGTATTGGTCTTTCCGGTGACCGCATTCTTTTCGGAGCAGGTAGTCTTGCACCAGGTGCGTCCCTTGGCCTTGGCTTCGGTTACCGCATTGCGGAACTGGCGGAAATCGTAGGTTCCTTCGGGAACGAGAATAGTCAAGGCGTCAGAAGACTGCAGGTACTTGCGGACTTCTGCGGAATCCTTTGCGATAACGATTTTGCCTGCGTCGCCGCCTGTTGTAGAGGCACCGAAACCTTCTGCCCTTACATTCAGGGTAAACAGGAGGACTGCGACGGAATCGCTTTCGCTGCTGGTCCAGATCCACTTGGACTGGGTATTTGCGGCAAAGCCCTTCAGGTCGCCGCCGCTAGGCATCTTTGTGTTGGAATAGCTCAGGGCTGTAGCTCCGCCCCACATGCTCAAGTCGCGGCCCTTTTCCTTCCAGGAGGCGTTTCCTACAGACGGCTTGGATTTCCAGTCGCTGCCGCTGTAATAGGAACGGTCAAGATCGTCAATCTGGACCAATACGCCGGGGGCTCCCGCGCCGTTGATACCCACCACGGAGAATGCGTTCTCGCCGGGGAGCAAAGTCATAGGAATGAAGCGGACGCGACCGGCCTGATTGTCTTCGGCCAGCAGGGCGCCATTGTGGTAAAGGCGGTAGCCGCCATCTGCCACAATCCACACTCCCGGACCCTTTCCTGCGTTGTAGGTGGCGGCGATGAGCTGAGAGCCCACCTTGTCTCCACCTCCATAGTTTTTGTCTGCAGGAAGCGTCACCACTTCATTTGCAGGCGTGGCGGCCAGCGATACACCACACGTACCAGCCATAACCATGCCTGCGATAATTTTACCCAAAACACCTTTTTTCATAAAGTTAAACCTTTCTTTTTATGAAATCCCAAATATCCCTGGTTCCTAGACAACGGGCATCCCAACCTCGTCGGCTCTGAACCATTGATAAATCTACCCAAAAAGCGGGAATATTCCTACTTGTTTTATGACTGAACCTCATTTAGCGTTGTTTCTGGACAACGGCAATGCGCTGGCCGATACCCCCATTTGCCCCCTTTTTCTTACATTTTGGGCATGGTTGAACCGCAAAAACAGAAAAAAGTCTTCGAATACCTGGATTACCGGGAATTTTTGAGGGACTATTACAGTCAGAAGAAGGCTGCAAACCCGGCCTTCTCCCTGCGTGTATTTTCTGACAGGATCGGTTTCAAGGCCAAGGACTTTATTAGCCGCGTCATGAACGGCGAAAAGAACCTGAGCCAGCAAAGCATTCCCAAGGTGGCGTCTGGGCTGCGGTTGGGCAAGCACGAGACGGAATTTTTCGTGGCCCTGGTGGAATTCAACCAGGCCGAAACCACTGACGACCGCAATGCCGCTTTCGAAAAGATGCAGGCCGCCATGAAGGTGGTCCGCTTTGCCGAAAAGCAGCACATGCTGGGGCATGCCCAGTATATGATCTATTCCCACCCCCGTCATCTGTTTATCCGTAGCCTGATCGGCATGTTCGGATTCGACGGGGATTATGCCGCCCTGGCAAAACAGGTGAATCCAAAAATTACCGCCGACGAGGCGAAGCAATCCGTAAAGCTGCTGGAAGAATGCCAACTCATAAAGAAGGATGAGAACGGCAAGTACGTGCTTACAGAAAGCGCCATTACCACAGGGGATCGTACGTCAAAGCTGGCCCTTCGCGGTTACCATCAGAATTGCCTCAAGATGGGGGCGGAATCCATCGACCGTGACCCGCCGGGCAAGCGCCACATTTCTGGCCTGACCCTGGGCATCAGCAAGGAAGGCTACGACCGCATCGTAGAACGTATCAATGCCTTCCGTAAAGAAATTGCCCTCATCGCCGAAGAGGATGAGGGCAGTGATAAGGTGTTCCAGATGGAATTTGCGTTGTTCCAGGTGGGCGGAAAATCAGAAAGCTAGCTTAAAAGGCGAATGTCTTTTGTGTGAGGGACTTTCCGTTTTCGGTAACCCTGACCATATAGACCTTGTGATCCAGATTTCCAAGGTTCAAACTATAATCCCTTCCTGCAAAACGTTCCGCAAGAATCTTGTTCCCCAGCATATCGAAAATGGCAACTTCCTTCGGGGAGGCGCTTGCTGTATTGATGTGCAGGGTAGAACCTTCTACGTGGAGCTTAAGCCTAGAGGCGACGGTGGGAGCGAATCCTGTTGTAGATGTAGTAGGCTCGGCCTGCTGACTGCTAGAAGAAACTTCACTGTCAGAAGGATTCTCACTGCTAGAAGAAATCCCGCTGCTGCTGGAAAGGGGCTCCGGCGTGGGGCACTTGGAAAGAGGCATGGCGGAGTTGGTGGTAAAGCAGGCCAGGGTGTCTCCTTCTAGAACGAAGTTGTATACGCCCGGAATGCCTGCCCTGCCGCTCTTGTTGACGAAGGTGAAGTCGGCATAGTAACCGCCCTTTTGAACGACCTTGTTCATGGCCACACGCTGGTGGCTCTTGTTGCTGTTGACCGCTGCGTTTTCGAAAGCGTATGCATCGTAATCGATGTACCACACATATACGCCGTTGTTTTGGATGTAGGCGTCGTACTTTACGGCGGGGCGGTATTCAACAATGTAATATTCGTCGTTCTGGTTTGGGTTGCTGACAGAAAAGGCTTCCATCTTTGAAATGTCCCTCATGACGTACGAGGAATTGGGAGACATTTCCTTGATGGTCATCCAACCCATGGCTTCGCGTTCGAAGGCGGAGAACGAGGGCGGCGTTTCCCAGTTGCCGTTGTACATGCCCTGGGTCATGACGTCGTAGGGAGTGGGGCCCGATACAAAGTTCGTTCCGGAGCCGGAGTACATGTCGGGGAGACCCAGCACATGGCTAAACTCGTGGGCGAAAATTCCCATGGCGTTCAATTTCGAATTGTTGGAATTGTCGCGGTACTGGGCGATGAACAGGTAGGCGTCGAATGTATATCCGCCGGCGGTATAACCCTTGCTCCACTGGCTGGCGGCGCCGTTGTAGATCATCTGGTATTTGTGCCCCCAGAAGTAGTCGCTTTGCTTAAGGGCGTTTTGTTCTTCGCCGGGGAACAGGAAGAGGAACCCGTCGACGGTGGTGCCTTCGGCGCAGTACTTGTTTGCGTTGGCCTTGAAGTTCGGGTGCTTGACCAAAGCGTCAATACCTGCCTTGGTGTAATTCCCTTCGTTGAAATTACTGCCGCTGCCGAAACTGGTCTGTGCCACGTTTAGCGGTAGGGGGTAGATGTCAAAATGAATGTCCAGCTTACCGTTGGATGAATGGAGGTAGTAATCGCGGAGGCTGCCGATGTTGCCGTTCTTGTTGTAGCCTTCCTTGTTGAGCAGGTCATAGACGGCGGCGGAGTCGGCGTGGGGAATGTCTGTGGTTCCGACCAGGAGGGTTGGGATGTAACGTTCCCCCGAGACCCACTTTTGCGGGGTAGGGCGGTTTAGGGGCTGGGGGCTAGAAGAGCTCCTTAGTATCAATGCGCCGGGCTGTTCACTTTCGTCGGGAAATCGGCCCCCGTAAATGGCCTCATGCTTTTTTAGGATATTCTGCTTCTGGGATTCGTCTAACTGTTCCAGAAATTCATTTTCGGAGGGCAGCCTCAAATCCTTGTCGTGGGCGATAACGTTAGACGGTTTGCCGTTGGTGTCGGCGTAAACGTAAGTCCCGGATTGGTCGGGGAGCACCAGGTAGCCATCCTGGGTGGTGGCATAATGATAATGCTCGTCACCATGGTTGACAAGGGTGAGCTTGGAATCTCCGTTGTCTACAGTGTTGTAGACGTTAGGGGCTGCAGGACGAGCCCAAAGTGCAGAAACGATGCCGCTGAATAAAATTAACCCGAAAGCACTCTTCATGTTAAACTCCTGCAGAGAAAGATAAATTTTTTTGGGGAGAGCCGGTTGCTTTTTCTGTGAATACAATCTCATCCTCTTTACAATTCCATCTTGTTTGTTTAACTTTGCACACAAGTTCACTCCGAGTGACTTTTTTTGGGCCTCATTTACGGACCCTTTATATCTACTAGATAAAAACTTCTCTTTTGGAGAAATCATGAAAAATAGGGTATCAAGGTGCGCAGCCTTGATTGGGACCGTATTGTCTCTTTCGAGCTTTGCGCAGGTTTGTAACGAGGTCATCTTGTACAAGGGTGGCGAATCTGGTGTGATGGAGGCCGGAAATACATTTCCGGAATCTCCGGAGTGGAATGCTAACTGGGGAAACATGGGAACTTTGGTCCCGCCGTATATCCGCATTTCTGGAGCGAAGGCTTCTGCGGGCGACTGGAGCGGAACCATGGTCCTGGATCGCATGCCGGTAAACGTTCCTGGAGGCAACCTGTCTTTGGACCTGTCGGCTTCCCGGGCGGGGAAGGTGGGCGTCTGGCTGGAGGGTGATTTCGGCGTTAGCGCGGTACATTATGTGAATGTGTCTGCCGGTGTGCCGAACCACCTGGAAATTCCCGTCGCCTCGATTGTGGGTTCTGCCGGTGGACTTGTCCAGAGGCTTGGCGTTGGACTTTATGACGTTCCCGCCAACAGCTATGAGACTCTCTTTCTGGATAACATCGCCTTTAGCTGTGCCGTGGGTGTTGATGGTATGGTCGATGGCGACTCCGACGATGAATCCCGGGAATTGGTGGTGGACTATTCCTTTAGCGATGTGGTTCCTGCAAGTCCCCGTCGCGAAACCCGGTTCAGGAGTGTTGCGGCTACAGAAACTTCTGCCGCCTACGATTCTGTATCCCGCGTAAAGATCGCCGACTCCACCAACGCCGACTTTGTATTGGCTGAACAGGAACATCTGCAAATCCAGAACTTTATGGAATCTGCGGAGCTTACTCCCGAGGAATCTCGCCGAGGTTGGTTTAACAGTATGTATCTGATTGAACGGAACCGTTTGCGGGATAGCGCCATGGCGAATCCGAAGGCGCTGTTCTACGAGGCGGCGGAATTTACGGCGGGGTATGATAATCGCGTCATGCCTGTCCTCGTCGGTAATGTGGACTATGCCTACCGCGTCTGTGCCGATACTTCCTGCGAAGTTTCTGATTTTGAGTCGGGCAGGGCGCTGCTGGCAGGGTTGCCTTCGTCAGAGGTTTCTGGGTCTGTACTTGAAATTTACTATGACCCCTATTTTATTGCCACTAACCGCAGTTCTATTCCGACTCTAGAAATCCACGATGGCAAAAGATGGGTGAATGTTCCCCTGAAATCAAAGGTCCGCGTAGAATTCGATTCTGCCGGTAAAAACAGCGTGAGTGTCCGCCTTGCAGATGGTGATATGACGGTTACTCAGAATATTGCAGTGGAGGTGAAATAATGCGTTTCTTCTTGTTGATGGCGACACTTCTGTTTGCCGCGGCCTCTTCTTTTGCCTCGGTAAAGGACCTGTTCTTCTATAAAGACGGCAGCCGTACTTGCGTAAAGGATTCCTATGGCATGGCGCCTGTGGATGCCGACGGAAAAAACTGCAGTAGTTCCTCTAGGCACGATGTTCGCATCCGTGTGATCAATGCCGAACAGAATTCGGGGCAGAAGCTGGGCTTTAATCTGGTTCGCCCCTTCCTGATTATCGACGGAATCAATCTGGACCCCGGTAACCAAAGGACCCTCTCCAGTTTTCAGGATGATGCCAGTCAGATGGGGCTTTCTAGCCTACTTTCTGATCTGGGATATACCCCTGTGCTGGTGCAGTTCTCGGAAACGGTTCTGCAGTCCCTGCAGAAAAATGCCGAACATTTTACGGACCTCATGAAATTCATGAACAGGAATAAGTTGTTCGGCTTTGCCAACCGTTCTGTCGACGGCTTTGTAGTTATGGGCATTAGCCAAGGGGGAATTATCGGCCGCTATGGTGCCTACAAGTATGATTCTGCCCGCTCTTCGTCTGATGCTCCTGTGCGCCTGTTTGCCTCGCTGGATTCGCCCCATCAAGGGGCCGTGATTCCTAAAAGCCTGCTTTACACGATTGACTTCTGGGCCGAAAGGGGCGGAAGCAGTGAAGCTGAAGCCTTCAGGGATTTAATTCAGGGGGATGGTGCCCAGGACTTGCTGTTGGCCAGGCTAGAGAAGCGAAGTCAGCGCCTCTTTTTTACGCCTACGGTGGTAAAGGAGGATTTCTCTTCGAACCGATTCCTTTTCGGGGATTACCGCAAGGCTGCGGAATACAAGGGCTTCCCTTCTGTTCTTGTGGCCCAGGGGCTGCTGAAGGGTAAGGAAATTTCCCATTCCAAGACTTACTTCAAGTTGAATCGCAGGGCTAAGAAGGCAGGTACCGTAATGGGCCGTGCCGAAAGTTACCTGTATGCGCCGGGGAGCGATTCTTCGAGTCTTTCCTACAATCGAATTTATCGTAAGATTAGCGAAGATTTCAAAAGAGATGAAGTCCGCTATTCCAAATATGATTTCGTACAGGGGAGTACTTACCCTTTTTCTAAGGTGATGTATAATAACCTGAGAAAGGGAATGCTGAATGCCATGCCCAGCGGTATGAAGATGAAAATCCTCGGGGCTCATTTCTCCTTGAGCACAGGGTGGGATGCTGATACCCTATATCAGACCCAGAGTACTTTCATTCCTACGGCTAGTGCCATGGATTTAAAGTGTAATGGCAAGATGGCCATGAACCAGGGGTGTGCCTTTAGCCAGTCGTCTAGCGGATTGAATTTTGAAAAGCCGGGTAGTCATAGCACCGCGACAGCTTTTTACGGCGTCGATCCGACACATCCCCGCTATAAGGATTCAAAGGGACCCCATCATATTGAACTTCCTGTAAGTAAGGGCGAGTTGGATACGACGGTTCTCCGGGGTATTCAGACGGACATTTGGAGGGTTCTGTGTGAATTGGCCAAGGCGGATTATGATACGGCCCGCAAGGAATATCGTAATGCCTATCTGGCGGAACATTTTACTCCGAAGGCCAGCTGCATGGATAATGCCAATATCCCTGCAATCGTGAAGAATGCCGGCCTTACCCAGACGAAGAAATTCCCTTATGCCAGGTATGACTACAAGACTTCTGCCACCGAAAAGAGCGGTACCGTCAAGTTTGACTTGGCTGCAGGCTGGCATCGTGTGGCCTGGTTTGACTACGGCGAAAACATTCCGGAAGGGAGTTCCTTTGAAGTTGATGTAAAGGTGGAGAACGCAAAGAATGACTGGATGCGTGCAGAACTCCTTCTGCATAAGGGCAAGAACAATTCCAACCAGCTTCAGCTGACCGAAGTGAAGGTCCCTGTCGATGGCAAGAAACATACCTTGCGCTGGAAAATGCCCTTTAGCAGGAATGCCCCCAGCACCTACAGGTGGATTCGCCTTGTGCTGAATTCCGATGGAGGCCGTGTGGCGTTGTCGAATCCAAGGCTTGTGGTGACCGGTGTAGAAATGCCTGAACCGGATCAGATCAAGTCCAACATAATTTACCCCAACTCGTCTTACAAGGTGACACCGTGGCTGTCTTCTACCCGGGTGCGCTATATGCCGACGGCTCAAGGTCAAAAGGCTTTGCAGATTGATTTCGATGCTGCGGAAAGGGGAGTCCATATCATCTTTGATAGTGCAAAGTCCTTGAGGGGATTTTCAAACTTGCGGGTGTCCTTTAAGCAGGGTACTTGTAGTGAAACGGCCGTGTATTTCGATTCCTATCGAGGGGGCGCTCGTCGCCTTAGGGACTTTGCCCCGGCGGGTACAAGTGCGGCCCTGATTCCCCTGGATTTGATTGTGGATACCCGCGTTACGCCTAATTTTGGATTGTCTGCAAGCCGATTGTCCATTTTAGGTATGAAAACTTCGGAATCTTGCGTTATCCAGGATATTTTGTTAGAATAACTTGTGCGTTGCATATAAAATTATGTAAAATTTATATGCTTTTTTACAGGCAAGATTTTGATTGCGTAGGGATGTAAAAAGGAGATAAAAATGAATAAGAGTACCATCGCCATGGTTACCATGGCTGCACTGTCGTTGAACTTGACCGGCTGCCTTCTTCCCAAGGCTCGCTCTATGGGGGCTTCCCTGATGCCAGTCCCCCTGGATCATCGAGTCGATGGAAATGACAACTCCCAGAAGGTGACTTTGTCTGCTAGCGGTTTCTGGAACCGTAATTCAGAAGACCACAACTTGGATAAGGTGATGTCTGGTGGTGGCGACCTGGGCCTGACTTATCGCTTTGGCGGTTCTTTGTCTCCGCTGTTTGTGAATGCCGCGGCAGGGGCCTTTGGCGGTTCCCTTTCCATGTCCTGCACGGAGAGTGATTGCAAGAATCACGGCGAAAACGAAAAGTACAGGCAGTGGCTCTCTACTAAGGAAGGCCAGAAGGACTACAGCTTCTGGAATGTTCAGGAACGAGTTCTTGTAGGTGCTGACTTTAACCCCGGTTCCTTGATGATCATGGGGCTTGGTGCCGGAATGCAGTTCTACCAGGGTAGCTCTGACTACGATGATCTCCGCGATAAGCTCAGTGAGAAAAAGATCATGGATGACGTCGATCGGAATGTGGGCTTTGGAGTTGTCTCTGCGGTCTGGCTTGGCGCCCACCTGGGCAAGCAGGGGCAGTACGGCAACGTGGTGGCCGAAGTGGATACCTATTTCAAGGGCGACCCGGAAGACTGGCTTGGTAGCGTTAAGCTGACCTACAGCCACCCCACTGGATTCTTTGGCGGCGCCGCCTACGAAGACCTGCTTGGCCTTACCCTGTATGCGGGTAAAACCTTCACGTTCTAGAATAATTAACAAGAACAAAAACAAGAATAAAAAACAAGAAACCCCGCGAGTTGAATCGCGGGGCTTCTTGTTAGAACTGCCGTAGCCAACTTGCGTCGGCTTGGCGAGCAGTAGTCTGCGGCTTTCGCCTTACGACTACTTCAGGGTGCTTACCTGAACGTCCCAGCTCTGGTTGCCGAGGGCGATACGGTAAGTGGAAGCCTGACCAGCCTTCATGTTCTTGGTGTCCACAGCCGGGGCAGCGTTGGGGTCCTTCTTGGGAACGCCGATGTGACGGTTACCCTTGAGGAATTCGATACCCTTGTTGCCAGCCTTAGTCTGGAGACAGCCAACGATGAAGATGTTTTCGTCGGTAACAGGCAGACCGTTTTCTTCGAGCTGCTTCTTTGCAGCCGGAATACCCGGTTCGAGGATTTCTTCTGCGCACTGAACGCCCGGATGAGCTTCAGCGAACGGCTTCATGCCGAACTGATCTGCAGCGATCTTCACCAGTTCCGGATCCGGTTCGCAAGGAGTCTTACCCTGGTAGCCAAGGAGCATCTTGCCGTAGCCTTCAGTCATCTTGAACCAACGATCACGACCAGCGTTTTCGTTGATGGTGTTCATGTAGGCCTGCTGGAAGTAGAACTGAGAAACCGGGGTCACGGAAGAAGCAAAGCCACCGCGAGCCACGCATTCGCTCATGTTCTTGATCACCTTGTCGTACAGGTGGAAGGTCTTGGTTTCGCGCATCATGAGGGTGTTGGCGGTAAGTGCGCCACCCGGCATGGGGGAGAAAATCACGTCCGGAGAGATCTGACGAGCTTCGGGCGGGAAGTTGTAGTCCTTGAGGCATTCAACGGCGACGTTGTTTGCGTCCATGAGTTCCTTGATGTGATCGTCAACGATACCGTCTTCGCCGAGAGCCAGCTTGTAGTCGGTGCCCTTGAGAGCGTGGAACATGGAGAACAGGTCGGGCTGGGAAGTACCACCGGAAAGGGGCTTGCGAGCCAGGTCAACGCCGTCTGCGCCACCTTCGATAGCTGCCTTGTACTGAGCAACACCGGTACCGCAGGTATCATGGCTGTGGATGCGGAGTTCGACATCGTCGCCCAGGAGCTTACGAGCGCGCTTGAAGGTTTCGTAAACCTTGGTGGGGTTGGCGGTACCGGAAGCGTCCTTGAAGCAAACGGAAGCAAACGGAACGCCTGCGTCCAGGATGTTCTTGAGGATGCGTTCGTAGAAAGCGGCATCGTGTGCGCCTTCGCATCCCGGAGGAAGTTCCATCATGGTAACCACGACTTCGTGTTCCAGACCGGCTTCGGTAATGCACTTACCGGAGTAGATCAGGTTGTTCACGTCGTTGAGAGCGTCGAAGTTACGGATACGGGTCATGCCGTGCTTCTTGAACATGTCGGCATGGAGCTTGATCATGTCGCGGGGCTGGGGAGCCAGAGCCACAACGTTAATACCGCGGGCCAGGGTCTGCAGACGAGCCTTGGGGCCAACGACGCGGCGGAATTCGTCCATCATGTCGAATGCGTCTTCGCCGCAGTTCTGGTAGAGGGCCTGGAAACGGGCGCCGCCACCTGCTTCAAAGTGGGTGATACCTGCGTGGCATGCAGCTTCAACAGCCGGCATGAAGTCCTTTGCGAACACGCGGGCACCGAAAATAGACTGGAAACCATCACGGAAGGAGGTATCCTGGAACTTGATCTTTTTCATGTGTCTTCCTATGGGGCTTATAACCCCGTGTGTATTAATTCAATAAAATACGCCGATGAATATAATAAATGTGGTAGGCCCGTGTTGAACCTAAATTAGGTCTAACGATACTTTTTACAATCATAAACCTCAAAACGGACTAGGTAGAGAATATTTATATTTGAAATATGAGCTTGATAAATACGATTGTTGTTTCGGGGGGCACCCACGGTAACGAGCGTACTGGTGTGCGTCTGGTTCAGAAGTGGATGGATAATCCTGAATGTTATAACAATTTATGTAAAAGTGCGAAGGTCGAACTGGTACTTGCCAATCCCGAAGCCATAAGGTTGAACCGCCGCTATCGGGACCACGACCTGAACCGCGCCTTCTCCCAGACCTGCCTGGATATGAATGGGACTCCCCAGCAGTATGAGTTCCGCCGGTCTAAGGAACTGAACGAAATTTACGGACCCAAGGGCCCCGATACCAAAACCGACCTGATCCTGGATGTCCACAACACCGGATCCAACATGGGCATGTGCCTGATCCTTTCTGACAGGGATCCCTTCTGCATGAGAGCCTCTGCGGTTTTGACTCAGGAATTTTCTGACGCCTGGATTTATTACCAGCCCGAGGAACGCAGCGCCTCGCCCTACTTCGGTACGGTGGCCAAGGCCGACATCTGCGTAGAGATTGGCCCCCAGCAGCACGGGACTCTGGACGCCGCCATTTTTGAGCGCTCCGAAAAGTTGGTCCAGCGCTACCTGGAACTGGCCGAAGAATGGAACCGCGGCGAACTGCAGAAACGCCCGCCCATCAAGGTGGATGTGTACACCCAGTTCAAGGATATCGGCTACCCCAAGCCCCAGGGCGGCGGAGCGATTCAGGCCATGATCCACCCCAATCTCATGGGACACGACTATTGTGAATTGAAGGATGGGGATAAGCTGTTCAGAACGTTTGACGGTAAGGATATACTGTACCATGGTGAAAGCCCGGTGTACCCCATCTTTATCAGCGAACCCGCCTATTACGAAAAAGACATCGCCATGAGCCTCACCACGAAGACCGTGGAAGAGTGGTAAAAACTTGGAACATCTTGAAAGCGATGTCATCCTGCCCCCCCCCCTTCCGTGTCATCCTGAGCGGAGCGAAGGTACTAGAATTTATTTAGAACAAGAGAACGATTGTATGGCTGAAGAAAACGAAGAACTGAAAGAAGTGAATGGCGAAGAACGCCTTAAGAATTTCATGGAACTGGTGCAGAAGCAGAAGGGCGAACAGTGGAGTTCCCGCTTGTCCGACATCCTGGATGCTTTTGAAGATTTCTTGACGACCCGCCCCGAACCTCCCAAGGAATGGTCCGATACCTATGCCGCCAAGGGCAAGGAATTTGACTACTATCAGGTGGTGCTGCCCCAAGATTTCCAGGACCCTTACGAAGATGACCTGGGCAATATTCACCGTCTGCGCAACGAGTTCGAACGTACCCCCAGCACCATGGCCCTGGAACATGAGCTGATCAGCCGCAACTACTTCATTTTCGAGAACGGCCATGCCGACGCCATTCCCGCTCCCCAGCCCATGCTGATGCTTGAAAGCAAGGACCGCGATGACGACGAAGAGGAACAGGAAGGCGACATTACCTGGGATTGCTGCATTTCCATTTTCCCCGATGGCAGCTACATCGCCTACAACTTGGCCCACGACGACGAAGAAGTTCTGGGCGAAGATTTCAAGGCGGAATTCGACAAGCATATCGACGTGCTTTCCCGCCTGCAGCTGGTGATTCCCGTAGAAGGCCGCGACTACGGCATTCTGAGAAGCGACGCTTAATTTTTTAGGCAGCAAACTGCTGGCGGCAAATTGCTTCGGCAAACTGCTGCGGAAAACTCGTTGTTGAACTGCGTCGGCTTTGAAAGAACCGGCGCATTTTTTTGAGCTTTAAATGGAATTTTTTGAGACTGAGATTTACAAGCGCTATCTGGAAATATTGAATCGGGATGGCTGTCTGCCCCAAAACCGCGATGGCCTTGGAGCTCAGGGCCTCGGTGCGGCTGAACCGCAGGCGGTATCCTTTGGCGAACTGCTGGAGAAGTATGACGCATTCTGCTTTGATGGCTATGGGACCTTGTATAACCGCGGAGCCTTTGTTTACCCGGGGGCCCGGGACTGGTTTGCGGCCTTGCGTTCTGCGGGCAAGCAGGTGCGCCTGATTACCAATGCGGCCAGCGATGTAGACCGTGTGCTGGCGGCGGATGCCGCAAAGCGTGGGTTTGACTTTTCTGAAGCGGAGACGATTTCGTCGGGAAGTTTGCTGAAGGACCTGGTGAAGGAATTGCGGGCCGGAACCGCCGCCAATGCAAATCAGGCCTGCGGCCCTCTGAAATTGCGTGAGGTTTACTACATCGGGCGGGAAACCGGTAAGAACGTCTTGGCGGAATGTGGCATGACGGCGGTTGCGCCCGACGAATTCCCCGAAGAGCCCGTGGTGGCCATTTCTTCGGCGAAGGATACCGATGAAACTTATGCCCGCGCTGTAGAAATTCTAAGACGTCCCGGTGCTATTTTGCTGGTGCTGAATTCCGATGCCTGGGCTCCGAAAATTGACGGTTCCCGTGAGCCTGTCTCTGGGGCCCTTTGTGAACGCCTTCGTCGCGAATCCGTAGACGAATCTAACGGCGGCAATGGCGGTAACTGCGGTAATGGCGGCAAGGGCTGTACCACTTACTATTTGGGAAAGCCCTTCCCGGCGATCTGGAAAAAGGTTAGCGCTTCTTTGCCCGAGTCCCTTTTTAATGGGCGCAAGCCCCGGGTGGTCATGATTGGCGATACCCTGGGAACGGATGTTCTTGGGGCCCGCGTGGCTGGCTTTGACAGTGCCCTGGTTGTGGGCCGAAATGAACCTGCCGCGGAATTGCTGGTAGATGAACTCGAACTGGGAATCCGTCCGGACTTTTATTTGTAACCTGTAAAATTTAACCGTCGATTATGTAGTCCACGGCGATGCTGTGGAGGCCGGTAAAGTAGTCTCTCTCGATGACGGGGCGGGCCTCAATTCTTGGAATCTGGGGGCGCTTCAGGTTGTCTTGCAGATACTTGGTCATGGCGTCGCAATCCACTTCTCTAGAGAGACCGCCGGTAATGACGACTACGGCCGGGTCCAGGAACACGGTGGTGGCCAGGATCATGCGGTTGATGGTGGGCTGGGCCTTTTCGATGGAACTGAAGACGACTCGCTGGTCTTCCTTTTTGAAGTTGTAGGGGAAGAAGGAGAGTTCCCCTGCCAGGTTGGAGGCTCCTCGCAGAATGTTTCCGTCTACGATGAATCCACCTGCGGGAGTTTGCCCCTTGGGGAAGAACAGGATGGCCACGTTCCTGCCGGATTTTGAATCCAGTTTCTTTTCGCAGTTCTTGCGGTAGCCCACGGCGATGGTGTTCATGTCGTTTTCGACGCGGACGGGGAAGCCGGTGGCGTTTTCCAGTTCGGCGGCCACGTTAAGTCCGCTGAGTTCTGTAAGGTCTGAATATTCCAGGATGTTGTTGTTGATGCAGCCCTGGATTCCAAGGACTACGATTTTGACATTCTGTTCGGGTTTGCAAATTCTCTTGATGGCTTCGCTGAGGGTGGTGACGTTGATGACGGGCTCCTGAGTGAAGCCGGCGTCTTTTACGTTGCCGATCAGGTCGCGGACCTGGTAGCGAATGAATGATCCAGTGCTTTCGGTAAAGGCATAAAGGCAGAGGGTGTTGCCCACGCCTTCGCTGATGCGATAGCTCATGGCCCGGCGGCCGCCGCTAGACGAGCGGAGCCGTTCTTCTACGATGGAGCCTTCTGCGGTCATCTCGTTGAGGATGCTTCCGCAGGTGACTACGCTGAGGCCTGTCTTTTCGGCCACCTCGGGTTTTGTGACGGAACCCATCTCTAGAATGACTCGCTTGATGCTAGCCACGTTCTGCTTCTTGATCTCTGCTGCGGAGCGAATTTCTTTTGCCATGTTCATTCTCTTTTTCCGTGAGTAAAACTAACAATGAATGCAGCAAAAAATATGCCGTTTATAAAAATTTGTTGTTTTTACAGAAGTTGAAAATAAACTGCCGACTTTATAAAGTCGTTTTACAAATGATGTACCTACCAAAATGCTACCGTGCTGCTACGGTTATGTAAAACCGGTAAAATTTGTAAAAATCGTGGGTTTCTGAAAAGTTGGCACGGCCTTTGCGTAAAAAGGGGCGTAAAACAATTTACCCACGAGGTGTTTATGAATATTTCCAAGTTTTTAATTGCTGGTGTGATGGCCCTTGCCGCAACCGTTTACGCACAAAAGCCGGTACTGAAGATCGCCTATAGCGATTGGCCGGGTTGGACTGCCTGGGAAATTGCCGAAAAGAAGGGTTTCTTCAAGAAGCACGATGTGGATGTAAAGCTGGAATGGTTTGATTACGGCCCGTCTATGGATGCCTTTGCCGCCAAGAAGGTGGATGCCGTAGGTGTCGCCAACGGTGATGCCATGGTGCTGAACGCTACCGGCGCCCGCAACGTGACCATCTTGATTAACGACTACAGCAACGGTAACGACAAGATTATCGGCGCTCCGGGAATTAACTCCATCAAGGATCTGAAGGGCAAGAAGGTGGGTGTAGAAATTGGCTGTCTTTCTCATGCCTTGCTGATTAACGCTCTTACCAAGAACGGCCTGAAGCCTTCTGATGTGACTCTGGTGAATATGCCGACCCATCAGGCGGTACAGACTCTTGAATCCGGCGAAGTTTCCGCCGTGGTGGCCTGGGTTCCCCATTCCGTGAACGCCCTTGAAAAGGTGAAGGGTTCCAAGGAACTTTACACCAGTGCCAACGAACCGGGTATCATTTACGACTTGCTGGTGGTGTCTCAGGAATCCCTGATGAAGAACAAGGCTGAATGGGCCAAGGTTGTTGCAGCCTGGGATGATGTGGTGGCTTATCTGAATGACCCCGCAAACAAGGATGAGGCCGTCAAGATTCTTGCCGCTCGCGTAGGCATTTCTGAATCCCAGTATGCAAAGTTCATGAACGGTACCAAGTTCCTGCGCCTGAGCGAATCGGTGAAGTACTTCAAGAAGGGCGAAGGTTATAACTCCGTCTTTGGTTCCAGCAAGATCGTCGACAAGTTCTTTGTAGAGAACAAGGTGTACGACAAGAACGTGGACGTAAACCGCTTCATCATGCCCAAGTTCACCGAAGACGCCTTGAAGAAGTAATCAGGTACGCTTCGCTTGAGGTATGAGGTCGGTGGCGTTGCCGCCTAGAGGAAAAAACTAAAAGGCCGATGGCCGACCTTAAAACCTCAAAGCACTCAAAGAGTGCGCCCTAAAACCTTAATTGTTGTGTGGATAAAATGACTAATCCTATTGGAATTCAAAAGACTGTTGGAAAGAAGTGGACTATGGTCCTGGCTATTCTTTCCTTCGTAATTCCCCTGGCGACCTGGAGCGTGATCAGCTATGTGCCTTTTGTCTATCATCCGCTGATGCGCGTGGTAGATGCAGGCGACAGCATGTTCTGTATGCCGGGAGACGAAATCGATCGCGCCAACTTTGCAGAAGAAAACAAGAACCTTCTGGAATCTGGCGCAAAGCCCATGACCGGTGTGCGCGCCAATCCCGCTTACTTGCCCGCACCCCACGAAGTGGCCAAGGCCCTGGTTACCGCATTCACTACGGAACCCAAGCGCGATGGCGATGTATGGTTCTACCAGAGCATCCTTCACTCTGTAAAGATCGTGTTCCTGGCCTTCCTGCTTTCTAGCCTTGTGGGTGTTCCCATGGGTATGCTGTCCGGTGCTATTCCATTTTTTGAAAAGCTGACTGGACCGTTTATCGAATTCTTCCGCTATTTCCCGGCCCCTGTTTTTGGTGCCCTGGCGGTTGCTGTTCTTGGCATTAACGATGCTCCGAAAATCGCCATCATTATCATCGGTACTTTCTTCCAGCAGGTGCCCATGATTAACGCCACCACCCGCCGTGCCGACGGTGCCCTGATTGAAGCCGCCCGCACTCTGGGGGCCTCTCCCAAGCGCATCCTTTTCAAGGTGATCCTCCCTGAAATCGCTCCCAAGATGTACAAGGATATGCGAATCCTTTTGGGCTGGGCCTGGACTTACCTGATTGTGGCCGAAGTGGTGGGCACAAGTTCCGGCATTACCTGGTTCATTAATCAGCAGGCCAAGTACCGTAACTTCGATAATGTTTATGCTGCCATCGTGATTCTTGGAATTATCGGTCTCGGCTGCGACTTGATTCTCGCCTGGCTGGGCAAGAAGATCTTTGCCTGGGAAGATGGCCGCGTCGGTGTGGCCGCCAAGTTCAAGCAGGTCGTTGGTTCTAAGGATGATGTGTTTAGCTTCCGCCTGACTGCAGAAGAAAAAACTATGAGGGATCGTTACAATGGCAGACTCTAAGATTATTTCACCCGCCGAAGATATTATCCTGGAAGCCCGCCACATTGTAAAGGACTTCGAGGAGACTAACGGTTCCGGCACCCATCGCGTATTGGATGACGTCTCCTTTGGCGTTCGCCGTCGTGAATTCCTTTCCATCATTGGACCTTCGGGCTGCGGCAAGTCTACTTTGATTCGTATTGCAGCAGGTCTTGAAACGGCTACTGGCGGCGAGTTCTATCTGGATGGAAAGAAGGTGAAGGGTACAAGTGCTGAACGTGGCATGGTGTTCCAAAAGTACACCTTGTTCCCTTGGATGTCCGTGAAGAAGAACGTGATGTTCGGACTGGAATCCATTGGCCACGGAAGTGAGGCTGAAGAAATTGCGGAACAGTGGCTGCAGATTGTGGGCTTGGAAAAGTATGGTGAGTACTTCCCCAAGCAACTTTCGGGCGGTATGCAGCAGCGTGTGGCTATTGCCCGCGCCCTGGCCCCGCAGCCCCGCGTACTCTTGATGGATGAACCCTTCGGCGCTTTGGATGCCCAGACTCGTTCCCAGATGCAGAAGTACCTGCTGGAAGTCTGGAAGAACATCGATATCACCATCATCTTCGTGACCCACGACCTTGACGAAGCGGTATTCCTTTCGGATCGAATCCTTACGCTGCAGGCCAACCCCGGCAAGGTCAAGGAAATGGTGGATGTCCATTCTGTGCCGCGCCCCCGCAACAAGGATAGCTTCTTGCTTCCGGAATTCATCGAAAAGCGCAAGCATATCGAAGGCCTGATTCACCCGCCCAAGCTGGTAGAAGAACCCGAAGAAGAATTCAAGATTGTAAACATGATCGCCAAGAAGTAGTGAGCGCGACCTAAAACCATTTATACAGGAGTCCAAAAATGTCTGAATCTAAAGTACTGTGTGAACAAGTAATTGCTGGCGGCTGGAACTATTCCCGCATCGTAAAGAAGGGCCAGAAGATCCGCCTTACCGATATTGAAGGTGGCGCAAACGCTAGCATCATGTGCTACAACGCCAAGAACTTCACTGAACGTTTCAATCTCGGTGATACCCTGAAAATCCAGCACATCTGCCGCATCGCCAAGAACTGCTGCCTTTATAGCGATATGGGCCGCATCCTCCTCAGTGTTGTCGAAGATACCGTTGGCTGGCACGATCCTCTGTGCGGCTGCACCCACGCAAGCCTCATCAAGGAACGTTTCGGCGAAAAGTCCTATCAGGCTGCCCACAACGACTTCTTCCGCAACGGTTACGATTCCCTGCTGGTTGAAATCGGCAAGCATGGCATGACCAAGCGCGACTTTACCGAACTGGTAAACTTCTTCAGCAAGGTTGTGGTTACTTCCGACGGCAAGATGACTTTCGTCGAAAATAACTCCAAGGCCGGCGACTACGTAGAACTCCGCGCCGAAATGGACACTCTTGTTGTAATCGATACCGGTATGCATCCGCTGAATCCTTCCAAGGAATATCTGCGCAAGCCCGTGAAGGTTGAACTCCTCACTTGCGACGAAGCTCCCGCAGACGATCCTTGCTTTACCTGGTGCCCGGAAAATGGCCGCGGCTACATCAACACTGCAAACTACAACTTGTAGGGCGCACCTGCGGTGCTTTGAGCTATGAGGTCGCTTCGCTCTGAGGTATGAGCGAAAAGTAAAAAAAGAAAAAAGGATTTATAAGATGTATACAAAATATGTTGAAAGTTCGCTGAAAGAAGAAGATGCCGTTTATTCTGAAGATGTGCAGGCTGGTGCTGGCTGGCTCCATCTGATCAAAAAAGGTCAGACCTTCCGCATTCTGGACCTGAAGGGGAACCAGGCTGTAGATACTCTGTTCATTAACGCAAACGATCCTTCTGAACGTTATAGCGTTCAGCAGACCGTGCAGCGTCAGGCTAACTGTCTCGTAGGCGTTGGCACCAAGCTTTACTCCAACGATGACAATCCCATGCTCACTGTTGTTGCCGACACTTGCGGCGACCATGACACCTTGGGCTCCGCCTGCTCCTGCGAAAGCAACACTTGCCGCTACGCTCTGGACAAGCGTTATATGCACGCCTGCCGCGAATCTTTTTTGAAGGTTCTTCTGGAAACTGAAAATCTGGATAAGCGCGATCAGGTCAACAACCTGAACTTCTTCATGTATGTGCCTTTCGATGAACAGGGCAACCTGAACTTTGCCGACGGTATTTCTAGCCCGGGCAAGTATGTGGAAATGCGTGCGGAAATGGATGTGCTTGCAGTCGTTAGCAACTGCCCGCAGCTCAACAACCCCTGCAACGCCTACGACCCCACACCCGTAAGAATGCTCATCTGGGACTAAGAGGTTGACAGACACGCTTTGCTTGAGGCTCAAGGTCGGAGGCTTTGCCTCCTAGAGGTTACAAGACGGCGGCTATGCCGCTTCATAAAAATGCGCCAAAGGCGCGCAAATTAACCTCAAAGGCCGTAAGGCCGACCTGAAACCTCATACCTGAAAATTTTTTGGAGAAAAATTTTTATGAACTCGAAGCTTCTTGAAAGTTCTCGAAAGATTGAAGACGCCGTCTTCGATGTGACGGTGAATGCGGGCGACGGCTACATGCTGCCTCTGAAGAAGGGACAGATTCTTCGCATGATCGACGTTTGCGGAAACCAGTCCGGCGACGTGCAGATTTATAATCAGCACGACAAGACTGAACGCTATAATGCCAACAACACCATTACCGCCCAGGCCAACACCATGATTGAATTGGGTACGGTGATTCGCAGCAACCGCAACAACCCCATGCTGACGGTGATTGCGGATACCTGCGGCGAGCACGATACTCTTGGCAGTGGATGCTCTGCAGAAGGCAACTGCGTTCGCTATACGGACAAGACCCGCTATATGCATAGCTGTCGCGATACCTTCGTGCGTACGCTGGAAAACTTTGGCATGAGTAAGCGCGATCAGACTTGCAACCTGAATTTCTTTACCAAGGTGATTCTGGATGATGCTGGCCGCCTTGAATTTGCCGACGGCATTTCTGGCCCGGGCAAGTACATCGAAATGCGCGTGGATATGGATATCCTGTTCTTGCTTTCGGATTGCTCCCAGCTGAACAACCCCTGTAACGATTACAACCCCACTCCCATTCGCATGGTGGTGTTTGACAAGTAGGGTGTAAAATGAGTGAACTTGTTTACCGTGGATTTACCCAGGCCGAGTTGGACGCCGGTTACGACAATACCAATGCCGTTGCCGATAGCGCCATTCAGCTGAAGGGGTTCGACCTGCGTAGCGATGCCTTGGCCAGAAGATTCGCTTCTTCCCTAGACATGACCTACGATGTTCACCCTCGGAACAAGTTCGACTTTTTTAGCTGTGGTAATCGAAAGGCCCCCCTGTTTGTCTTTATTCATGGTGGCTATTGGCAGATGCGTTGCAAGGAAACTTTCCGCTTTCTTGCACAGGGCCCTTTGGCCAACGGATTTAACGTAGCGAACATAGGCTACACTTTGGCTCCCGAAATGCCCTTGACGGGAATCGTCTACGAAATCCGTTTGGCCATAAAGGTTCTACGCAGCCGTGCCGACGAACTGGGCTTTGATGCTGATCGTATTTATGTGTCTGGCTGGTCTGCCGGCGGTCACCTTTGCACTTCTGTTCTCGACGAAACGGGTGTGCGGGGAGCCTTGGCCATTAGCGGCATATATGATTTGGAGCCTATTTCCAAGAGCTACCTGAATAAAAAATTGCAGTTGACTGCCGAAGAGATTCTTCGCCTGAGTCCTGCTCGCGCCCCCCTTGTGAGAAAACCTGTAATCGTTGTTTCTGGAAGCAAGGAACTTCCGGAACTGCGCCGTCAGAGTCTTGAATTTGCGGCTCTTCGAGCTGCGGAACGTATACCGGGAAGCTATTCCCTGCTAGATGGCCATGACCATTTTTCAATCCTTACGGAACTGGAAAATCCCAATGGCGCTCTTTCCCGGCTACTAAACATCATGGCAGGGAAGTAAGGCGTGAGGAACGCTTCGCTTGAGGTATGAGGTCGGTGGCTTTGCCACCTAGAGGTTGAATAATATGACCTGAGAGCGCGAAAGCGCGGCCTGATACCTAAAAGGCCGTAGGCCGTCCTCAAACCAAAAAATTGTTGTGTGGATAAAAAGGAACTAAAAATGTTTAAGAAAGTACTGATTGCGAACCGTGGCGAAATTGCCTGCCGTGTCATTCGTTCTCTAAAAGAAATGGGCGTGAAGTCCGTGGCGGTTTACTCCGACCCCGACGAAACTGCCGCTCACGTCTTGATGGCTGATGAAGCTGTTCGTGTAGGCCCTGCCGCCGCCAAGGATAGCTACCTGAATGTAGATGCCATCTTGGCTGCCATTAAGCAGACCGGTGCCGAAGCCGTGCATCCGGGTTACGGTTTCTTGAGCGAAAATGCTGAATTTGCAAAGACCCTCGAAGAAAACGGTGTGGCCTTCATTGGCCCCACTCCCAAGCAACTGATTGAATTCGGTCTGAAGCATCGCAGTAAGGAACTGGCCGAAGAATTTGGTGTGCCTCTGGTTCCGGGCACAGGTCTTTTGAACAGTGTTGACGAAGCCGCAGCCGGTGCAGGCAAGATCGGTTACCCGGTCATGCTCAAGAGCACTGCAGGCGGTGGCGGCATCGGTATGTCTATTTGCCGCTGCGAAGAAGAACTTCGCGAAAGCTACGACCGTATCAAACGCCTTAGCGAAAACAACTTCAAGAACGCTGGCCTCTTTGTAGAAAAGTATGTGGAACGCGGCCGCCATGTAGAAGTCCAGATTTTCGGTGACGGCGAAGGCAATGCCGTTGTCCTTGGCGAACGTGACTGCTCTGTGCAACGCCGTAACCAGAAGGTGGTGGAAGAAACTCCGGCTCCCTGCCTTCCCCAAAAGACTCGCGAGGCTCTGCATGCTTCTGCCCTCCGCTTGGCTCAAGGTGTGCAGTACCGTTCTGCTGGTACCGTGGAATTCATTTACGATGCCAACGACGACAAGTTCTACTTCCTGGAAGTAAATACCCGCTTGCAGGTGGAACATGGCGTCACCGAAACTGTATTTGGCGTGGATCTTGTTCGCTGGATGATCGAGCAGGCCGCAGGTATTCGTCCCTTCGAAATCGGTGCAAAGTTTACTCCCAAGGGCCACGCCATGGAATTCCGCGTTTACGCCGAAGATCCGGGCAAGAACTATCGCCCCTCCAGCGGCCTCCTGACCGAAGTTTCCTTCCCCGAAGGAATCCGCGTTGATACTTGGGTTTCCCGCGGTACTGAAGTCAGCGCCTTTTACGATCCCCTGCTGGCAAAGGTCATTGTGGCCGGCGACGATCGCGAAGACAACATTGCCAAGGCCCGCGAAGTCCTGAAGCAGGTCAAGCTCTGCGGTTTCGAGACCAACATCAAGCTCTTGCAAGATGTCCTTGAAATGGATGCCTTTATTACGGGCAAGGTTTCTACCTGGATCCTGAACGATTACAAGTACGAAAATAAGATTTTTGAAGTGCTGGCTCCGGGTCTCCAGACCACGATCCAGGATTATCCGGGTCGCTTGAACCTTTGGGACGTAGGTATTCCTCCTAGCGGCCCCATGGATAACTACAGCTTCCGCTTGGCCAACAAGATTGTGGGTAATGCCGATGACGCTGCCGGTATCGAAATGACTCTCTCCGGCTGCTCTCTCGCCTTCCACACCGACACGGTGATTGCATGGGTGGGCGGTGATTTTCCGGCAAAGCTGAATGGTGCCGCATGCCCCAAGAACACTCCTGTTGAAGTTCACGACGGTGACGTTCTGAAGTTCGGCATTACCAAGATGGGTCAGCGTGCTTACCTGGCAATTCGCGGTGGTGTTGACGTTCCCGATTATCTGGGAAGTAAGTCTACCTTTACCCTGGGCGGTTTTGGTGGCCATGGTGGCCGCGCCCTGGCTGCAGGCGATATCCTCCACATCGGTAACGCCATTGCCACGGAACCCATGGTCCCTGCAGAGGCTGCTCTTCCGCAGATCAGTACCCAATGGGAAATCGGCGTGATGTATGGCCCCCATGGCGCTCCCGATTACCTGACCAAGGAAGACATCGATGAATTCTTCGCTGCCAACTGGGAAGTCCATTACAACTCCTCTAGAACCGGTATCCGTCTCGTTGGACCTCAGCCGAAGTGGGCTCGCCCCGATGGTGGTGAAGCAGGCCTTCATCCGTCTAACCTTCATGATAATGCCTACGCCATCGGTACTGTAGACTTTACTGGTGACATGCCCATTATCTTGGGCGTGGATGGCCCCAGCCTTGGTGGTTTTGCTTGCCCCGTCACCATTGTTTCTTCTGAACTCTGGAAGATGGGTCAGCTCCGCAGCGGTGACCGCGTAAAGTTTGTTCCCCTTACTGCCGAAAGTGCCGAAGAAATTCGTCTGGCCCGTGAAGCAAATCTCGCTAACATTGCTGCAGCCTCTACAGCAATTCCCGCTCTGGTGGCAGCCCCTGTTGTAACGCCCATTATTGCTGAATTCCATAAGGACAGCGCCGACGAAATGGAACACATCGTGGTTCGTGCCGACGGCGACAACTATGTGCTGGTGGAATTTGGCCCCGCCATCATTGACCTTCGCCTCCGCTTTACCGCACACGCCTGGATGCTGGCTGTAAAGGAACAGATGGCTGACCTGGTCATTGATGTGACCCCGGGTATTCGCTCTATCCAGATTCATTTTGACGTAACTAAAATCCGTCAGGGTGAAATGCTGGCAAAGCTTGCTGACCTTGCTGAACACCTGAAGAAGAACAAGGTCACCAAGGTTCCTACCCGTACCGTTTATCTGCCCCTTTCCTGGGATGACCCCCAGACTCGCGTGGCTATTGAAAAGTACGTCACCACCGTTCGCCCCGGTGCTCCCTGGTGCTGCCCCAATAACATCGAATTCATCCGCCGCGTAAACGGCCTGGATTCCATTGCCGATGTAAAGAACATCGTGATGAACGCCGACTACCTG
Organism: Fibrobacter sp. UWH5; assembly: GCF_900142505.1. Classification (NCBI taxonomy): domain Bacteria; kingdom Pseudomonadati; phylum Fibrobacterota; class Fibrobacteria; order Fibrobacterales; family Fibrobacteraceae; genus Fibrobacter; species Fibrobacter sp. UWH5. The sequence goes on from NZ_FRBB01000012.1 coordinate 97,283, forward strand.
GTCATGGGCCTTGGCGACGTTTACCTGGGCGCCCCTGTGGCAACTCCGCTGGATCCCCGCCACCGCCTGGTGACTACCAAGTACAACCCCGCCCGTACCTGGACTCCCGAAAACGCAGTGGGTATCGGTGGCGCATACATGTGCGTCTACGGCATGGAAGGCCCTGGTGGTTACCAGTTTGTCGGACGTACCGTTCAGATGTGGAACCGTTTCAAGAAGACAAGCGACTTTACCTTGCCTTACCTGCTCCGCTTCTTTGACGTGGTCAAGTATTACGAAGTGGGTGCCGATGAACTCCTGCAAATGCGCAAGGACTTTATTGCCGGAAAGTTCCATGTGAAGATCGTCGAAAGTTCCTTCGACATCACCGAATACGAAAAGTTCCTGGCCGAAAATGCAGAAACCATCAATGCTTTCGAAACCAAGCGCAAGAACGCCTTCGAAGAAGAAAAGCAGCGCTGGATTGCAAACGGACAGTTTACTTTCGAAAGCCATAGCGCCGACGCAGCCCCCGCTGCCGAAGTGACTCTGGCCGATGGTGAAGAAGGCGTGTACAGCCCTGTGGCAGGCTCCCTCTGGAAACTGGTGGTTTCTGAAGTGGGTGCCAAGTTCAAGGCCGGCGACACCCTTGCCATCCTCGAAAGTATGAAGACCGAAATCCCGGTGGTTGCCGACGAAGACGGCGTCATCACTCAGGTCTTTGGCAAGCAAGGCGGCGAAATCCGCTCCGGCCAATGCCTCTTCGCTGTAAAAGCTAACTAACAAAAATCCCCGACTCCGTCGGGGACTCCCTTTGAACTCCACATAACAAGAAGCCCGCCCCGGTGAAAGCCGAGACGGGTTTTTGTTATAAACTAAAGCTTATTCTCTTCGTTGTTTTCTAACAATGAAATTTTCGATTCCATTGTCATTTTAAAGTTGTTGAATAAATCTATATAGCTGGAGTAAATTCGGTCAAGAACTAAATTAAATGCATCTTCATCATAAATATGAGTTGCTGAGTTTCGGTCTTTCAACATTTGGAGCCAAATAGATTCATCGTTCAGAAAACCAAACTTAAATCCTGCGCGTAAAATTTCTCTAGGGGAACCATTTTCTGCTTCTTCAATGCCGTGATCTCTCATCAATTCTTGAAGAGTTTTCCAAGCTAGTTCAAATGTCAAACCGAATTGACCTATAACTCCTGTCCTGTAAATTTCATCGGCTAGAGCCTTTGCCTTTTCGGATTTCCTTAGTATTTCAAAACAGTTTTTGAAATTTTCAAACTTCTGCATAAAGGCAAACTCCTTCTCGCTCTATATTCTGCTTCAGTTTCTGAGAGACAACGGTTCCCATGTCGACAACGTCGAATGATAAAAGGGAATCTGCTTCATCTTCGAGCATAAACTGAAATTCAGCGACATTCTTTCCGAAAACGGCCAAATCCACATCGCTACGATCTCTATGAGAGCCTCGGGCTCGAGATCCAAACAACACAACACGATTCAACTTGCATACCTTTGCAAATTGAATTATCTGCTGCAGCAATGTTTCAGGAATATTCACCATACTCTCAATATAATAACAAAAAACTGCGCCGTAATGGTGCAGTTTTTTTATAGAGAGGTTTAAAGTTCTTATTTATGAAGTGGGTGCCAAGTTCAATGTTTGGGGTGTTGCCTGTTAAACTATATGTTTTTATATTCTAAGCATTCTCATCCGGCATTCGTGCGCGGCCATTCACTCTCTGCTTGCTGCTCGCGGCACTTGGCTTTCGACTTTACTGAAGCAAGATCGCTGCAGGTTACCTGGGAAAGCGCTTCCTGAGTATGTAACGTAGGGCTCCCGATTTCAATGGATTTTTTGAAATCGGCTCCACAACGTCAACTTTTATACTCAAGAGGAATCCCATGGTCAGAACGGGATCTCACGCCGATTTTGGCGTTATTTTGAACCAGGACCTTCCGGAACAGGAAATTCCGGAACTTCTGCGCCACTCCACCTTCCTTTCTGCAAAAGAAAATACAGCCTTCATCAGGCTTTTTGAATCCAAGGAAATCCTGATTGATTTTCTGAATGCCGTACTCCGTCTTGATGAGAAGGACTCCATCACGGACGTAGAACACATGAACCGCGACTTGGCTGTCATCTACCCCAGCGACGATATCGTAGGAGTAGACGTTCGCGCCAGGACAAAGAACGGTGAATACATCGATGTTGAAATGCAGAGATTCGGGCACACTCATTTCAAGGACCGTGTAGTTTTGTACGGCGCTGTCATGGCCGCCGAAGCCCACCGCGAAGAGCTGCTTTCCCTGAAGAAGCGCCGCAGGGAGCTCTCCCTCAAGGAACGCTACCGCATGCCCAAGATTTATAGCATCTGGATTTGCGAGAATGCCTCCGACGGCAACAAGGACTATCGCGACTCCTGGGGAATCTACCGCAAGAGCGACCTGGGAAACAAGGACGCCTTGCCCGTAAGCCATGTTTTGAATTATATTTTCATCAAGCTGCCGAAGCTGAAAGGAGCGAAGGACGTGCCCGAAAGGGAACGCGAATGGATGGACTTCATCGACAACTGCGGCAGTCGCGACGAAATTCCCAGCACCGCCCAGGGCGCCATCCGCGACGCTTATGAACGGCTGCGCATCCGCAGGACTCCAAAAGAGATTCTTGAAAGGCAGGCTTTTTCTATGATGACTCAATATGATATCGATTGCTGCATTGACGATGCCATCAATGAAGGCTTGAAAAAAGGCATTGAGCAAGGCATTGAGCAAGGCATTGAACAAGGGTTAGAAAAAGGTCATGCTGATGGCATTCAAGTTATGCGTTCTCTTGGAGTTTCTGAAGATAAAATAGAGGAAGCTAAAAAAATGTTGGAAATGTTCGCGGACAAATAATTCTGTTTGGCATATTATTGCAAAAAAAAACTGCGCCGTAATGGTGCAGTTTTTTTGTAGAGAGGTTTATAGTTCTTATTTATGAACGTACTTGCGCCAGTCGCCGTATTCGGAGATGTCGGTGGCGGTTCCTTCGAAGGCCATTACCGAGATGCTTCCGTCGCCGATAAATCCGGGGACCATGCGGCCGTCAGAAAGCTTGATCTTTCCGATGCCGAGAGGGGCTGGGATGGCGGCGACGAACTTGCCGAATTCTTCGGGAGTAAGGGCGTAAAGCTCCACATAGAAGCTGCTGTTGCCGGCGATCATGGCCGGCTTCTGGATAGTGCCATCCTTGAAGGCGTACATCTTGTATTCGGCTGCAGTCTCTGCAGCACCTAAAAAGTCCGCGGTTTCCAATTGATAATGCAAAGGTTCACCCTTCAGGTGGGCTCCGCACACCGCTAGAGGAATCTTTTCGCTAAGGAAGGGCGTTACCTTTTCGGCGACATCCAGCAACTTGAAATCATCAAAAGCGTGGCCTACGATGGTTACGCCAAAGGGGAGCTTGGGTGCGTTGGGGTCGGTGCTGTCGGCCACGCCTGCGGGGATAGCCAATGCAGAATAATCCAGCAAGTTCATGTAGTTGGTATAATAACCCAAGTTACTGTTCAGCTTGATGGGGTCGGCGTTCACTTCGGCTGTCTTGTAGATGGTGCCGGCCGTAGGCGTAAGCAGAACATCTACCTTGGCGAATTCACGGTCGGCGATTTTCTTCTTGGCTTGCAAGGCGTGGAACCCGGCGAAAACTTCGGAGGGGTGGGGCGTTACCTTGGGGCTAATGATCTGCTTGGTAACGGGGAAGATTTCATCGGGATGTTCCTCGATGAACTTGCCCACGGCATCGTAGCGTTCGAAAACCCAGGGGCCTTCATAAAGCAGGCGGGCTGCTTCCAGGAAGGGGGTAAAATGAATCGTCACCTTGGTACCGCCAGCCTTTTCGAATGCCTCGACGGCGCGGTAGAAGGCCGCCTTGTAACCCTCATTCCCAAAGAAGTTCAGCTCGCTTTCTTCGGGAACACCGAAAGTCCAATTTTCGGGGAGCCTCGGCGCAGCCCCCCTTGCGTTCACGGCATCCTCGTTCCAGGGGGCCACTCGTGAGTAGGCATCTTCGCTATCTTCGGCCCCGGCGATGTTCAATACATAGCGGGCGTCGCTGTTATCCAATGCAAAAATGCTGACGCAATCCAGACTGCGGCAAGCGGGAATCACGCCGCTGGTGCTAAGCAAGCCGCGGGTAGGCTTTACTCCCACAAGCTTGTTGAATGCGGCGGGAACTCGTCCAGAGCCTGCCGTATCTGTACCCAGCGAAAAACTGCAAAGACCGTAGGCCAATGCGGCGGCAGAACCGCTGCTGCTTCCGCCCGAAACATATTCCGGCGCATACCTGTTGGGGATGCATCCGTAAGGGGAACGCACGCCCACAAGCCCCGTGGCAAACTGATCCATGTTGGTCTTGCCCATGGGAATAGCTCCCGCCTCGATCAAACGTTCCACCACGAACGCGGACTTCTTGGGCATATAGGCGTAGGCGGGGCAGGCCGAAGTACTTTCCATGCCTTCGCAGTCGATGTTATCCTTGATGGCAAAGGGAATACCGAACAAAGGCTTATCTGCAGGAATCTTGAAACCGTTGCCGCTGCCGGCGACACTTTCCAATGCGGTTAGATATTTTTCCAGCTGTTCCTTGCTGGTCTTTGCAATCCAGATTTCCTTGGGGGCCGCCTCCATGGCGTCGCGCAATTTTTGGACAACTTCTCGCGGCGATGTTTCGCCCTTTTCGTAGGCGGAGCGGAGACTTGAAATTCTGAGATCTAGAACACTAAAACTTTTTTGGGCCATGGCGGCCTCCTTGTAGGATGCGGCCGGCTGCAGTTTTGACTGGCGTCTCGACTCGAATTAGACTTATTAAATTACCTTCATAAAGTAGCTCAAGCCCTATGATTTGGCAATAGAAAACTTCATGTTTTTTATAAAAAGTGCAGAAATCAAAAACACAAAATGTAAAGAATTACATAGGGTGGAAAATGCTTTTTTTTAGTGTAGATATAGAGATTATATGAGATACTTCACAAAATCAGCTTTTAAAGAAGCACTTCTTTGCCCCGCTAGGTTAAACTATTACCACAATGATGAATACGCTAACCAGGCCGTGTTTATGGTGTTGGATCCATTTCAGGAAAGGCTGATGTAGGTGGAATCTATGGTTATAATAAAGAGGGCGTAACTAGTTCCGCATATAGTACAGGAAAAGTTGATGGCGATACCCTCGTGGGTCTCATGATCGGTTATAACTATAACTCCACTATGGCCGACTGCTACTATCTGGAACAAGGTGAACAGGAACCCTTTGGCCATAACGATGGCGGTGGCGTAGCCACCCCCAAGACCTCAAAAGAAATGAAAACCAAGAAGTTCGCGGAACTCCTTGGTGACGATTTTACATACGATTCCGACTTGAATGACGGATATCCCGTGTTGAGCTGGGAGAAGGATTAGTCTTTTAATAGCAACACTGCATCTACAATCTGCTCCCCATACGCCTGCTCCAAAACGTCCTGCAGCCATCCCGCTATCCACACACTCCATATCCAACTCCCCGTCAATATCGAGGCACTCCGGTTTGAATCGGTTCCATATCACATAGTCTGTATAACCGTTTGCTATATCGTCGCGCGTCAAGTTGTCGCCCGTGCCCGGCTGTACTCGCTTCGCTCCCCGAGCCTTGCTGCACAAGTCTTCGCTCAGTAACGGGATTATGTCGCAGATAGGCAAGTACGCCATCAACGTGATGGTAGACAAGAGCAATTCTGAATATGGATGGCTTCCGACCAAAGCCATCGTTATCTATAACGGAACCGACCCATGGGACCCTCTTGCACAATACAAAAACATCCATGCCTTGTACAACGGACGCATTCCGCATTTCGAGTTCGCCTTTGTGAACCTGGCGGAAATTGACGACGACCTTTGCCTGGCTCACGGCAACGCTGAGGCGGCCATTGGCGCCATTACCATGAAGTACGCCTTCGACATGACAAAGTACGAGTCGTTGCTGCCTGAGATGGAAAAAAGTTGCGGACGTTGCCTAGCAGCGAAAGCGCTTGCCTTGTCAGCAAGATTGAGTTATATTTGAGGGAGTACATTAGCCCAGAGGCATTGGAGGTTCTGAAAATGGCATTCCAGAGTATTGGACAAAGGCTTGGCTTTGTGAGCGCCGGAGACGAATACCGCGCCCTTGAACGCAAGGTTCGCAGGATGGAGTTGGCAAGTAAGGCGAAAGATGCGAAAATCGCCGAAAAGGATCGCAGAATTGCTGAACTCAAGGCGAAGCTCGCTGAAATGCAAAAATAGAACGAAAGGACCCCACGCGGGTCCTTTTTTTGCAAATGGCGGCACTTCCTCGTCATAGAAGCGGTATGGCGCCTGGGGTGTTCTGCCCTCGTCCCCCATCGCTATCCTATGCAGAGATTGAAAATTAACAACTTGTTAACTAAAATTCTTGGCGATTGCAGAAACCTCACATCGTTTTGAGTCCCTGGTATATAAGGCTCTTGAAAACGAACTGATTTCCATGTCGAAAGCGGCGAGCCTGCTTCGCACTGATGTCATGACTATCCGGAAGGAAATGCGGATAATCTAGAAGCCTTGATGGACGAAAAAGCCCCGCGAACAGTATCATATACATTCCCGTTATTGTCCAGTTCGTTCACGTAATGCATATGTTGAATTACAGCGCAGTCAAGTTTTCTCAATAATTCGTCTTTTGCAGAATCGAACGGCAGGTTTTTTATTTTTCGATGTTGCTTTCGTAGCTATTCTGACTGATCTTGATGTCGTTGGGTTCGGTTAAAAGCCTGAAACCAATGGATTTTTCACATCCGTGAAAACCTAAATAAAGGTTTGGACGTGAACTGTAGATTGTGTCACTTTCGCGGTTGTTTGGAACTCTGGTATATTTTTGCAAGTTTTCCATCCTCGTCCAAAATGCCTGCGCCCTTCAAGCGCTTGAGCGAAGCTTCTTTGGATTTTTCAAGATGATCAAGATTGTAGTTCGTTATAGCGATTGGATCTATAATCATGTTTGTTTACCTTGGAGGATTGTTGGTATCCATAAACTAGAATAAGCGCGTGAAAAAAACAAGGGACTCTCGTTATAAGACATCATTTTGCAAACAGTTGTTTGCATGAGAGTCGCCTCGTCTTTATATTTATGTTGATAACGTTACTTGATTTTATGCATTTCAATCCTTGCTTTTGTCTGGATATACTGCATCAAACTTTTCACGGTACTTTCGCCCAGCGTCAACATCGCCGAAATAATCATTTAACACGGTATTGATACACTCGGAACACATATTTTCGTAGCCAACGTCTTCTCTATCAAATATTTTGACCACGCCCTCGACATGTTAAAGTGCGAGTCGCTGCTGCCGGAAATGCAGAAATAGAACGAAAGGACCCCTGCGGGTCCTTTTTTTTGCAAATGGCGGCGCATCCTCACCACAGAAGCGGGATTCAAACTTTTTCTCGTGAGAGGGGAAAAGTAATTTTTACAAAGATTTCTTGTGCAAATGAGAAGTTTGCTGCGTGTATATAAGTAGGTAGGGACTGTTCTGCCTGCGAACCGGCCGCGTCGCCGGAATAAAAAGAACAATACATGAACAAACGGAAACATGACGGATTCCTGAAATACGTCTACTCGAAACCTGTGAACACGAAGGCGCTTTTTGAGATTGCGTCAAAGACAAACCAGAATCTTGCCGATATCCTTGCAGAGGTGGACCTGGATACATTGGAGGAAATCCCCGAGGCCTTCGACGAAGTTGGCGAGCGGGGCGAAGCGGATCTTGCCTTCAAGGTAAAGGCTCTCGACGGTAGCGAAATGCGCTTTGGTTTGCTGCTGGAGCACAAGTCTTCGCCCAGTAACGGGATTATGTCGCAGATAGGCAAGTACGCCATCAACGTGATGGTAGACAAGAGCAATTCCGAATACGGCTGGCTGCCAACAAAGGCGGTTGTCGTTTATAACGGAATCTCCCCTTGGGATCCGCTGGCGCAGTACAAGAACATCCATGCCATGTACAACGGCCGCATTCCGCATTTCGAGTTCGCATTCGTGAACCTGGCGGAAATTGACGATGAAATTTGCCTTGCTCACGGCAACGCTGAGGCGGCCATTGGCGCCATTACCATGAAGTACGCCTTCGACATGACAAAGTACGAGTCGCTGCTGCCTGAGATGGAGAAAAAGTTGCGGACGTTGCCTAGCAACGAAAGCGCTTGCCTTGTTGGCAAGATTGAGTTATATTTGAGGGAGTACATTAGCCCGGAGGCATTGGAGGTTCTGAAAATGGCATTCCAGAGTATCGGACAAAGGCTTGGCTTTGTGAGCGCCGGAGACGCATACCGTGCCCTTGAACGCAA
>NZ_FRBB01000023.1:0-49305 GCF_900142505.1 Fibrobacter sp. UWH5
TTTTGTCGCCAGCAGCTTTATAAACCAACATGCGGCTCTAAAGAAAGTCAACGGGGCGTCCGTCCGGTGCGCAAAAGACTACTAATCGGATAACTCTGTCAAGTTTTTTCGTACGGCCAGGGTCAGATTGCATAAACGCGTTTTGTTAGCTGTATTCTAACTGCAGGCTCTGTCAGTCCAGACTGTATGCTGCAAACCTACTGTAAATATGCTTTGGCGCCGAAGCTAATAAACAGCCTTGAAATGGCGTTTCTGGAGTAAAAATGCAGTTTTCGACGGGCTGACAAAACGGACTTTTTATGCTAGTTGCTCAAATGTGTATGGGGTGACTTGACAGAGCCTTTGTTAAAGTGTATTTTTGTGCAGTATGGATTTGCTTTCTAAACTAGACGCAGAACAGCGTGAGGCTGTTGAAAATACCGAGGGCTTTATTCGTGTGATTGCCGGGGCTGGTTCCGGCAAGACCCGCACGCTTACCCATCGCTATCTGTATCTGGCTAGGGAGCTGGGGATTTCTCCATCCAATATTCTTTGCGTTACCTTTACCAACAAGGCCGCCGGCGAAATGAAGAACCGAATCCGCACCATGCTCAAGGGCGACGATTCCGGTTATATTTCCACCTTCCACGGTTTTTGCGTACAGTTCCTTCGCGAAGATATTCATGTGCTGAATTATCCCAAGGAATTCATGATTCTTGACGAAGACGATCAGAAGACCTTGCTAAAGAAGTGCTATGCCGAACTGGGCCTGCACCTGAACGACCTTAAGATCAGTAGCGTCATGGATTTCATTGGCGGTCGCAAGGCCAACGAGGCGGATTATGTTTCCCTGTTTGCCGACAAGGATGCCGAAGGCCTTTTGGAATTGGTGGAGGCTGCGCCTGATAAGTGGCATCGGGTTTATTACCGCTACCTATATGAACAGCGCAAAAATTTTGCGCTGGATTTTGATGACCTCATTCTGGTAACGCTTTATATTCTGGAACGCTTCCCCGAAAAGCGGGAGAAGTGGGCCAAGCGCATGATGTATGTGATGGTGGATGAATTCCAGGATATTGACGGTCAGCAGTACCGCCTGGCGGAACTGCTTTGCAGCTACCACAAGAATCTTTTTGTTGTGGGGGACCCGGACCAGACGATTTATACCTGGCGGGGGGCCGATGTCAACCGCATTCTTGATTTTGATCGCCACCACGAAGGCTGCAAGACAATCCTTCTGCAGAACAATTACCGTTCGACGCCCTCGATCCTGAAAATCCCGGATTCCGTTATCAAGAATAACGAGTTCCGTATTCAGAAGGTGTTGAAGCCCACCAGGGCCGGCGGCAAGACGCCTGTGTTTTACCACGCCAAGAACACCCGCAAAGAGGCGGAATGGATTGTGGAACGGATCAAGCAGGCAATCGATAACGGCGTCAGTCCCAAGGATATCGCTGTCCTTTACCGTATGCATTCCCAGTCCCGCTCTGTAGAAGAAGCGCTGATGTCTTCGGACTTGCCTTACAAGGTTTACAGCGGTATCGGATTTTACCAGCGCCAGGAAGTGAAGGATGTGCTTTGCTACTTGCGTATGCTGGTATACGGCGACGACTTGAGTTTTTTGCGTGTGGTGAATACGCCCAAGCGCATGTTTGGCCCTAAGAAGCAGGCTATCTTGCAGAATTACGCCACTAGCCGCGGGCTGAATCTTTACGATGCCCTTCTAGAAATTTATGTGGCCGCCGAGGCGGAAAATGCCGCCGTCGAAAATGATGCTGTAAAGCCTGACCTGGATTGTGCCGCTTTCATGGCCCGCACCAAGGTGGGCGAGTTCGTCAAGCTGATCGAGAAGTACCGCGGGCTTTACCGCGATATGGCCGTCAGCGATGTGCTGACCAAGATGCTCCGCGAAACCGGCTACGAAGAAATGCTTCGCCTGGATGGTGACGAAGACCGCCTGGGTAACCTTGCCGAACTTAAGCAGGGCGTCATGGAGTTCGAAAAGAACTTCGAAGAAGATGCTACCCTTGATGAATACCTCCAGAACATCGTGCTGTTCACAAATAGCGATGGCTTGGGGGATGGAGCCGGCGATGGGGCGGGCGGTTCCTCTGACTCATCCGCTGAATCTGCAGAAGTCCGCAAGGATAAGGTTCAGCTCATGACCATCCACAACGCCAAGGGCCTGGAATTCCCTTATGTGTTTGTCTGCGGCCTTAACGAAGGCTGCTTCCCGGTAAAGCGTGTCAAGAACAAGGCTCAGCTAGAAGAGGAACGCCGTCTGGCCTATGTGGCTCTGACCCGCGCCGAAAATGTGCTGTGCATCAGCGATTCCGAAGATAGCGCCGGTGACGATGTCCAATGTCGCTACCCGTCACGGTTCCTGCTGGAAATGGATATGGACGACCTGGATGTGGTTCAGGGTTTTACCGAGGAATGGTACCGCGCCGCCAAGGAACATATTGCCGAGGTGGATCGCAACCGCGAACTGGGCGAGAATCTGGATGGCGAATCCGGTGTGGATGGTGTTGTCGGCAAGAAAGCTCCCATTGCCAAGTTTGGGGAAGGGGACCGTGTCGTTCACAAGATTATGGGGGCGGGTACCGTGGTTGGTGTCGATGCCGAGAACTTATACTACGAAGTCAAGTTCGATAAGATTGCGACTCACAGGGCAATTCAGTTCGATTACCCCCTGCAAGCCGAAGAATAGATCTATTCACTCCAAATTAGGCCAAAAATACCTTTTTTTAGATGATTTTCCTACGAAGTTGATTGGAAAATGTTCCCACGGGTATTTTTTTATTTACTTTAAAACTGATGAAACGATTTTTTGAATGGTTGCGCAGCTACATCCTGTATGCTTGTATTGATCCTAGGGAGTTTCCCAAGATTAAGACGGCTATGGACCGTAATAACCAGGCGGCCCTTCATGCTTTTTCAAGGATCGCGGTGGTGCTGTTTGCTACGGCCCTATTGCTTTCCCGTTCATTCCAGATTGAAGTTAAGATTGACCAGAATTTCGGTTACAGTTTTGGCCTGGTTCTATCGCTGATTATTTTCTTCGCCAACTACTATCTGGTTCCCCGCAAGCCCAGGTTGCTGCCTTGGCTGATATACCTGTTTGACTGTGTTCTGTTCGGCTTTGGATTCCTGTTGGCCTTTGTATGTTCGCCAAACCAGCTGACCATTTCGCTTTTGGTCATGTTCGCCATCGTGCCCATGTTCTTTACAGACCGCCCTTATCGATTGGCGATCCTGTATTTCGTTTTGGAATTGCTGTTCATTCATCTTGTGAAGATTTTCAAGCCCGCCGAAATGGTGAATCTTGAAATTGTGAACATGGTGGTCTACAGTAGCGTGGGCTTGATTCTTGGAACCTACATGACCCGAATGAAGCTGGAACGTTTTGTGTTTGAGTATCGAGTTAATGAATTGACGAACCAGGAACAGCTGACGAAATATTTGAAGTCCATTTCCAATATTTACGTTACCATGTATCATGCAGACCTTGATACCGGGATGTTCATGGAACTTCGTAATGATGTAGATGCCCTGAAGCCTTATGGCGCCATGGGCCCTCATGTGGAGCAGATGTTACATCATGGTGCCTTGCAGACTGTGGATCCCGATTTTCTTGAAAACGCAAAGAAGTTCCTGGACTTAGGGACTTTGAAGGAACGTCTGAAAGGGAAGACGACCATTACTCATGAATTCCTTTCGCAGAGCGGGATGTGGTGCCGCGCCCGTTATGTGAACGTGGACTTTGACAAAAAAGATGAATTGCCCCGCTACGTGATTTTTGCGGTGGAAAATATCAGCGAACAGAAGCAGCGTGAAAAGGCCTTGATTTCCCAGGCGGAAACCGATGCCATGACTGGCCTTTACAACCGCAACGGTGGCGTTTCCAAGATCAAGGAAAAGATGCACGACCGCCTGCAGGGAATGCTTTGCCTGTTTGACATAGACAAGTTTAAGTCCATCAACGACAATTATGGCCACCAGGCTGGTGACAAGGTGATTGTGGCTGTAGCCGATGCCATGCAGAGGACCTTTCGTGACGTCGATGTGCTGCTGCGTCTAGGTGGCGATGAATTTATGGTATTCCTGAGCAAGGTGACCAACGAGGAGTTGGGTGCACAGGCCATTGGACGATTCTTTACGGAACTGAATAAGGTCTCTATTGAAGGCCTTGAAGATTACAATATTGCCGTAAGCCTTGGTGCCACCTTCTTTAGGGGCGGCAAGGTTGACTTTGATGACCTTTATCGACAGGCCGACGACTGTACCTACGAAAGTAAGAAAATCGAGGGCCGTTCCTTTACCTTCTGGCGCGGCTGATTAAAGTCCGATTCCGAATGCGATGGCGCCCATGAGGATGCCTGCGTAAATACCGCCCAGCAAGTCATCTGCCATGACGCCCCATGCTCCGGGGAAGGCTTCGAACTTGTGGATACCTAGGGGCTTCAGGATGTCGAAGAATCTGAACAGTCCGAAGGCCACTGCAAGGGTCCAGGGATGGGCGAGTATACTTGCATTAGAAATAAATGCTAACGACATGAAAATGCCGCAGACTTCGTCAATGACAATCCAGCCCGGATCTTCGGTCTGCGTATCCTTCATGGCCTTCTTGACAAAAGGGATGGCGGCGAAGAATACGAAGATGGCGGCGATAAGGAAGGCGCTGTTCAGACCGGCGGATGTTCCGCGGATGCCCAGGTCGGGTGTGCCGATTTTGGCAAATAGCAATGCCATGGGGTAGGCGACGATGGCGGCGGCCAGGCTTCCCATGGTGCCGGGTGCCTTGGGGCTCATGCCCGAACCGAAAAAGGTGCAAATCTGTGCGGAGATGAAGTCGGTACCGCGCCACTGGTGAGGGACGCGCTTCTTGCCATATTTTTCTTTAAGTTCTTCTTTGTTCATAATTTTTAGGTATCAGGTACGAGGTCGGAGCCTGCGGCTCCTTTCAGCTAAATAGTCGCGCCGAAGGCGCCAAAGTTAGGTATGAGGTATCAGGTACGAGGGCGGAGCCTGCGGCTCCTTTCAGCTAAATAATCGCGCCGAAGGCGCCATATTTTAACTCATAACTCATAACTCATAACTCATAGCTCATAGCTCTTCACTATTCACTCTTCCATGGTGATTCTGCTTCTTCCTTGATTTTTTCTGCTTGTGCTTCTCGCTTCTTGTGCCAGTTGGATAGCTGCTCCCTGAAGGCTTCTCGCAGGCGTTCCATGCCGATGTTTTCGCGGGCGCTGACCTGGATGGCTTCGGGATAGTTTTCAAGCAGTTCGTTTCGGCGGGCTTCGTCGCAGACTTCCACCTTGTTGAATACGCGGAGGCGGGGTGTGTCCTTGCTGATGATACCTTCCAGAGTCTTGTGGGTGACTTCCAGATGTTCGCGGTAGTCGGGTGCGCTTCCGTCAACCACTTCCAGGATGCAGTCGGCGTGGGCGGCCACTCCCAGGGTGCTCTTGAAAGTTTCGATCAGGTTGTGGGGGAGTTTGCGGATAAAGCCCACGGTGTCGGAGAGGATGATGTTCTCGCCGTCAAGGAACAGCTTGCGGGTGGTGCTGTCCAGAGTGGCGAAGAGCTTGTCTTCGACGTAGACGTCGGCACCGGTGAGCCGGTTGGTAAGAGTACTCTTACCGGCGTTGGTGTAACCAACGATGCCGACGTGAAAGATGTCGTTGCGGTTTTCCGCCTGGCTTTCGCGGGCGTCCTCGATTTTTTCAAGTTTTTTCTTCAGTTCCTGTATGCGCTTGCGGATCAGTCGACGGTCCGTTTCCAGCTGGGTTTCGCCAGGGCCCTTGGTTCCAATACCGCCGTTATGTTGTCTACACAAGTGGGTCCACGCACCGGTAAGGCGGGGCATCATATACTGCAACTGGGCCACTTCTACCATGAGGCGGCTTTCGGCGGTAACGGCATGCTTTGCGAAAATGTCCAGGATTAACCCTGTGCGGTCAAGGACCTTGATTCCCGGCATTCTCTGTTCCAGGTTGCGGACCTGGGAACCGGATAGATCATCGTCGAAAACCACCATCTTGGCGTCGTTTTCTTCAAGGGCTTGTTTTACCTGATTTACCTTGCCTTCTCCAATAAGGGTAGCGGCATTGAATTGCTGAACCCTCTGTAAAAAGCTTTGCACAACTTCAGCTCCGGCAGTTTCTGCCAGTCGACCAAGTTCCGCCAATTGTTCGGTGGCGAGCCAGGGACGCACTTTTGGAGTGGCGATACCAACCAAAATGCAACGTTCCTTCTGGTCTTTCTCTTTCTTGTGCTCAATCGTCTTTTCTCTCATACGACTACATATTAGAAATTTGTTATTATTGTGTGCGAAAAAGGGCCTCCTATGGAAGACAAAAAGAACAACAGACCGATGGACATGAATCCCAAGTTTTTACTTGCGACTTCTGTTGCCGTTGGCGTTTTTATCGCTGCCGCTTTTTTTGCATACATTGTCCGTGAAGCTCATGTGAGACAGATTGAAATGTATGTCGCATGGGAAGTTAAGCAGAAATCGGAACTGCTGAATCATCATCTGGATGCATCCCGCGTAAAGGTTCAGTTGATGGCTTCGGAACTCTCTCGTCGGCTAAAGAGTTTGCCCGTTACGCCGGCTGCTGTTAAAGAGGTGGCGGAAAATAGTGAGGACTTTTTTGACTATGTGGACTTCCTTAGGCTCGATGGGGTCCTTGTAAGCGAAGACAATCAGTTCGATCTTTATGATGAACCCCTCTATAGGGAAGCCATTTCCAGAAAGAACAACGTCTTCTCCATTCTGAAGTCCAAGAGGAGTTTGCAGGCCCTAGCAGGATTTGTACAGCCCGTAACATTTAAGGATTCTGTTGTGGGCTATCTGGTGGGCTCCATGGGTGGCCGTACAAAATTACGCCATTTGCTTGATTCCTCCTTGAGTAACCGCCGTGCGTACGAATACATTCTGGATTCCAAGTTGAACGTGGTCTCTTCTCTGGATGAGGCGGAATATGGCCTCCCGTTCAGGTCTGTGCTGACTGGTAATTTTGCCGATCGCAATATGGACTTGTTCCGTAAGGCCGCCTTGGATGATTCCATTGTTGAGTTCACCTATGGCGACGAGAACGGTGCCCACGTAGCCGGTGTTTATGCCATTGGCGATTACGGATTTTACCTTGTGGTCCGGGTCCCTCCGGAAGAAATTTCAAAGGTTTCTATCCAGGTTGTGGTTGGCGCCCTTCTAATAGCCTTGATCATCGTCTTGATTGTTTTCCTGGTAATCTACTTGATGAACCGGGCCAGCCGCATGATCCATACAGAAAACAGGGACCACTTCCAGAGTGTGGTCGGCGCCTTGGCGGAATCGTACGCCAGTGTCTTCGAAGTGAATCTGGATACGGGTGAAAACCAGTGCATCCGTATTGCCCCCATTCTCGTTCAGAAGGCTGGCGCTCTCTTTAGCGGAGACGCCAAGTATAATCAGATCATGGCTGTGTACGCCAACCGTATGGTTATTCCCGAAGACAAGGCCTTGTTTGATCAGGTGTTGACCCTTGAAAAGGTGAAGGAGGCTTTTGCCAACAGGTCTCAGTTTGATTTCGTATTCCGTACCCAGGGGAACGGTACGACCCATTATATCCAGGCTCTTTTCGTAAGACCTTCCAAGATTCGTCCGGAATTTGTGATGGGCTTCAAGAACTTTGACGAAACCATGGAGTTGGAACGTTCAAAGCAGAAGAAACAACTGGAACAGCGAATCGCTCTGGAAACCGCCCTGGAAAAGGCTCGCTCTGCCGATAAGGCCAAGTCGAAGTTCCTGTTCAACATGAGTCATGACATCCGCACACCTATGAATGCGGTACTTGGCTATGATACGTTGGCCCTGCAGTATTTGTGGGAACTGGGTCTGCCTCCCGAACAGACTGAAAAACTTTCTCGCTGTCTGAATAATATCCAGATGTCCGGCAAGCAGCTGATGGGCTTGATTAACTCCGTGCTGAACATGGCTCGCATTGAATCGGGCGAAGTGTTTCTGGAAGAGTCTCCCACTGTGGTGGCCGAACTGACAGGCGAAGTTGCCGTGACCTTCGAAGAAACTGCTCGAGAAAAGAATATCATGCTTCTGGTGTCCAGAAACATGGGTCACAAGTATATTTTCTGCGACAAGGTTAAAGTCCAGCAGGTGATTCTGAATGTGGTCAGCAATGCGGTGAAGTATACCGAGAACGCTGGAACTGTCAGAGTGAACTTCCGCGAAATGCCTCACGAAAAGGAAGGCTGGTGCTATATGGTGACTACCGTTGAAGACAACGGTGTGGGTATATCAGAAAGTTTCCTGCCTCATATATTCGAAGATTTTGAACGCGAACGGTCTGCGACGATTAGCGGTGTCGTTGGTTCTGGCCTTGGCCTGAGTATCGTCAAGAAGTATGTGGACTTGATGGGTGGTACCATCGAGGTGAACAGCAAGGTTGGCGAAGGTACCAAGGTCGTGGTGAAAACTCCTCACCGTGTTGCAGAAAGCGATAGCGTGGGTGATGGTAAGAATTCGCCGAAGTACATTGCTAACCTTCAGGGCAAGCGAATCCTTCTTGTAGAAGACAACAAGTTGAATCGCGAGATTGCCGAAGAAATGCTGAAGAGTTTTGGCGTTCATGTGGAATGTTCCGAAGACGGCATGGAATGCCTTGAAAGGTTGGAACGTGAACCGTCTGGCAGCTACGACTTGATTTTGATGGACGTGCAGATGCCTCGCATGGACGGCTATGAGACGACCCGCAGAATTCGTCAAATGTCTGACCCGCTCAAGGCCTGCATCAAGATTTATGCAATGACTGCAAACGCCTTTGCCGAAGATGTCCAGGAATCGGTGAATGCCGGCATGGATGGGCATATTTCTAAGCCGGTTGACTTTACCAAGTTCTATAACCTTTTGCAGAAGGTGTTTAACTAGGGCGGGCTTGGCACATGAAAGTTCGATTGACTCAAGAAACCTTGAATCGTCTGAGACGTTTCCGCAGGAATCGTCGGGCTTTCTGGTCGCTTGTGGTTCTTGTGGCGGCTTACCTGCTTTCGTTGACTTGCCCCTGGACCGTGAACGACGAACCCCTGTACATGAGCTACAATGGCAAGAGCTATTTCCCGGCCTTTGCCCGATATAGCGACAAGGACTTTGGCGGTAGCTATGATACCGAGGCCGATTACGGTGCCTTGTTTGCTGCGGTTCGTGAATGCGAAGAAGATGCCGCCGAAGGTTTTACTCGAGCCGGTGGCTGTCCTGATCTCTGGACCATTATGCCTCCTGTGGCTCATGACCCGCTGAAGGCCGACCTGGATAATGACGGTGCGCCGCCTTTCGCCCCCAGCGCCAAGCATTGGCTGGGAACGGATTCCAATGGCCGCGACGTTCTGGCCCGCTTGATTCATGGTTTTAGGATTTGTATCAGCTTTAGTCTACTGCTAACGGTTCTGGGTACGTTCCTGGGAATCGTCATTGGTGGCATTCAGGGCTATCTTGGAAAGTTCTGGGATACCGGCATGCAGCGCATTATCGAAATCTGGTCTTCGCTGCCCATGCTTTATGTGGTGATTCTTATTGGCAGTATCTATGGCCGCAGTTTCTGGCTTCTGATTTTGATTATGGCTGCTTTCAACTGGATTTCGCTCAGCTACTATATGCGTGCCGAATTCATGAAGTTGCGCGGCATGACCTATGTGCAGTCCGCCCGCGTGTTGGGACTTGGACATCGTCATATTTTCTTCAAGGAAATTTTGCCCAACGCCATGACGCCTGTGGTGACGCTGTTCCCCTTTACCTTGATTGGCGGAATCGGAAGCCTGACCTCCCTGGATTTTCTTGGCTTCGGTCTGCAGCCGCCTACACCTAGCTGGGGCGAACTGATGAGCCAGGGATTGAATAATCTTTACGCCCCCTGGATTTCTGTAAGTACGGTGGCGGCACTCTTTGTGACCTTGCTTTTGACCACTTTTGTAGGCGAAGGTGTTCGCGATGCCATGGATCCCAAGTCTGGAGACCGCTATGAGTAACACGGTTCTTTCTGTAAAGGATTTGTCGGTGGCCTTCGGGGCTGCCCGCCTGCAGGTGACGGACGGTGTTTCCTTTGACATCCATGCCGGTGAATTCTTTGCGCTGGTGGGGGAGTCTGGTTGCGGTAAGAGCGTGACCGCCATGAGCATCTTGCGATTGCTGCCTCAGCCCTCCGCAAAAATTGTCAGCGGCGAAGTGCTGTTTGCTCCCAGCGCCATTCAGAACGCGTCTCAAGGAGCCATTCAGAACGCGTCTCAAGGAGCCTTTCAGAACGCGTCTCAATGTGTCATTCCGAGCGATAGCGAGGAATCTTGCATTGACTTGTCCAAACTCCCGCTGAAGGAACTTCAGAAGGTTCGCGGTTCCGAAATCGCGTGCATCTTCCAGGAACCCATGCAGGCCCTGAATCCGGTGGTGACTATCAAGAAACAGCTGCTGGAAGTTTTCAAGTTCAGTGCCCGCGCACGTTCCATGGTAGGCTCCGGGAAGGATGCCCCTGAAGCGGAAGTTCGCCGCATGCTGAACTTGGCCGGCTTTACGGATCCGGATCGTGTCTTGAATTCTTACCCTCATGAACTTTCGGGGGGTATGCTGCAGCGAGTCTGCATCGTGATGGCGTTGCTGCCTAGGCCCAAGCTGATTATTGCCGACGAACCGACTACGGCTCTTGACGTGACCGTGCAGGCTCAGGTTCTGGCGGTGCTTAAGGAAATGGCCGAAAGTACTGGAACCGCAGTGCTGCTCATTACCCACAACATGGGTATCGTTTCCCAGTATGCCAACCGCGTGGCTGTAATGTATGCGGGCCGCATTGTTGAAGTGGGCCCTGTCCGTGAAGTCATCAACAATCCGCTGCATCCTTATACCCAGGGCTTGCTGGCAGCCATTCCTGAAAGTCACAGCGAAATGAAGAACCTGAAGTCTATTCCGGGCTCTGTGCCGCATCCCAAGGATTTTGTGTCTGGCTGTCGTTTTGCGGATCGATGCGAACGTTGCTCCAAGCTTTCCGCCGACGCTCAGGCTCGTTGCCGCGGTAACGAAAAACCGCCCCGGAGTCAGGACTCCGAAGCGGATCATATCGCTTTCTGCTACGGTCTATAAAAACCGGTTAGCGGAAACTTTTTGACGTCCACAAATTATTTAAAGTTCTTGCACCATTCCGGTACAATGACGCTGGCCTTGCCCTGGATGCTTACATCGGTGTAGGGGTCGCTGGCGGGGACTTCCAAATTCAGACAGGTAACCTTGGCTCCGTAGGAATGGGCCAGGCTCTTGAAACCGGCGGCGGGGTAGACCACACTGCTGGTGCCAATGTAGACAAACTCTTCGCATTCTTCCAGGGCCTGCTGGATTTCTTCCATGTACTGCGGGGTTTCTCCGAAGAACACGATGTCCGGACGGCTCATGGCACCGCAGAAGGGACAGATGGTCTTCATGGTTTCTTCGCCCTTGAATACGAACTGGTGTCTGGGGTCTCGTTCGCAGGTCAGGCGCATCAGGTCGCCGTGCATATGCAACACCTGGCGGCTGCCGGCGCGTTCATGCAGGTCGTCTACGTTCTGGGTAATCAGCAGGAATTCGTCGCCAAGACGGTTTTCCAGTTCTGCCAGGGCGTAGTGGGCGGCGTTGGGCTGGTGTTCCTTGAGACCCATGCGCAGGAAGTTGTAGAAATCCTTGACGCGCTTGCGGTCGCGGTAGTAACCTTCGGGGGTGCATACGTCGTCGATGTTTTCGTGTTCCCACATGCCGTCGTTACCGCGGAATGTCCTGAGTCCGGATTCCGCGCTAATTCCTGCACCAGTTAAAACAACCAAACGTTTTTTCATAAGTGATCCTCTAGCAGATGCCTCCAAAGAACAAGGTTTCTGCTACGATACCCTTTTCGAAGTCGGGCAGGTAAAGGCTTTCGTTTTCGCCGTGGGCGTTACATTCGGGGTCTTCAAGACCGGTCATCAGCACGGGGATGTTGCCCAGGGTGCTGCGGAAAAGTTCTGCACCGGGGATGCTGGCGCCGCAACCGATAATCTTGGTCTCGCTTTCGTAGGCGGCGGTCATGGCATCGCTCATCTTCTTGAAGAAGGGGTGACTTGTGTCTGTGACGAAGGGGTTGGCGCCGTCTTCGGTAACGATGTTGCACTGGATTCCATAAGGAACGTGCTGCTTCAGGAAGTCCACCAGCAGCTGGGTGCAGCGGTCGGCGTCCATGCCGGGGGCCAGACGGATGCCGATGCGGGCGTAGGCGCTGTCTTGCAGAACGTTTCCTGCGTTCATGCGGCTGCCCACTTCCATGGCGGTAACCACCAGGCTAGGCTTGCGCCACAGGGTCGTCAAAATTTCATCTTCGGAACACTTCAGCTTGACGCCATCCAGGACGCCGCCGTCGTTGCGGAAGATTTCTTCGGTCATGCCCAGGCTCCTGTAAGAGGCCAAGTCTTCGGCGGTGGGCGGAACCAGTCCGTCTTCAAAGCCGGGAATCAAGATCTTGCCGGTACCGTCGGTCAGCTCCGCGATCATGCGGCAAAGGACCTGACCTACGTCGGGAATGGGGCCTGACCAGGAGCCGGAATGGAGGGGAGCCTTCGTTGCCTTCAGTTCCACGGATACGGCGCTCATGCCGCGAAGGGTGGTGGTAATGGAGGGCGTGCCCTTGGCGAAGTTGCCCAGGTCGGCGATGATTACGGCATCGGCCTTCAAAAGTTCGGCATGCTTTTTAAGGATGCCTGCGAAACCTGCGCTGCCGGATTCCTCTTCGCCTTCGATAATGAACTTCAGGTTAGGGCCGTCGTTCTTCTTAAGGGCGCGGACCTGTTCCAGGGCGGCCAGGTGCATAATGATGCCGGCCTTGTCGTCGGCGGTGCCGCGGCCAAAGAGACGTTCTCCGTCGGCACTGACGGTTGCTTCAAAAGGCTTGGTGTTCCAGAGGGCCTCGCGCATGGGGGGCTGCACGTCGTGATGGGCGTACAACAAGATGGTGGGCTTGTCCGGAGAGGTCAGGCTTTCGGCATAGACCGTGTGGCGGCCGCTTTCCGGAGTCAGGAACTGGATGTTGGTGAGACCTGCTTCGGCGAACATCTGCTTGACGGCCTCGGCGGATTCCAGAACATACTTCTGGTCAAAATTGTCGAAACTGATGGAGGGAATGCTCACCAGCTTGCTCAGTTGCTGAATATAGGTGGGCATTTTTGCCTTGATAGCTTTCTTGATCTGCTGTTCCATAAGTCTTGTTATATAGTTAGCGTTTTTGACCTGATTTAACCGCACATGAAAATAGTAAAGAAAAATGGGGCGCAGTGTCAGGCCTTTATATTTTCTATTTTAAAAGGCGTAATAATTGACGCTGACTATAAAAAGGCGATTAAAAGGTGTAATTATGGCATTCAATTGTGTAAATCACGAATACTACCTGAACTTTGGCGACCGCGTGTTGGCCATGATCCGCAAGATTTTCCACAACAATCCGGAATTCCGTCATGACTCCCTGAAGCATGCCGCCAGGTTTGCTCCCATCATTCCCTTTATGAGCGGCCGCCCCGACTTGAGCAAGACCCTCAAGCGCGTGGTCACTTTCCCGGACCATAGCAATTCCCTGTATTTCGGTTGCCCCATCATTCTGGCAGCCGGTGCCAACAAGACGGCCAAGCGCATTTGCGACTACGCCAATATGGGTTTCGGCGGTATTTCTGTAGGTACTGCCACCCGCAACTTCCGCGAAGGTAATACCCACCGTCCCCGCGTCGGTTTCATCGAAGAGGAACGTGCCATTCATAACAGCATGGGCCTGAATAACGAAGGTGTCGAAGTCATTGCCCGCCGTGTAGACGCCCAGCTGGCCAAGGCCCACAAGGTTGGCCTCTGTGTCGGTGTTTCCGTTGCCGAAACTCCGGGCCTGACCAACGATGAAGATAAATTAAAGGACGTGGTGGAAAGCTTTGCCATCGCCTACAAGGCTGGTGATTACATAGAAATTAACGTGAGCTGCCCCAATACCGGTGAATCCCGCGTAGACATGGACTTGTCCCTCACCGAAAAGATCTTCAGCGAAATCATGAAGTTCCGCAATTCCCAGACTTTGCGCAAGGCCGTTTATGCTAAAATCAGCCCGGACCTTTCTGAATGCCATCTGGTGAACATCATGGATATGCTGGTGCGCTGCGGCGTGAACGGTGTGGTGG
This sequence comes from Fibrobacter sp. UWH5, assembly GCF_900142505.1. Lineage (NCBI taxonomy): Bacteria > Pseudomonadati > Fibrobacterota > Fibrobacteria > Fibrobacterales > Fibrobacteraceae > Fibrobacter > Fibrobacter sp. UWH5. Next base: position 14,179 of record NZ_FRBB01000023.1, read on the forward strand.
TGGGCAACACTTACCCCACCAAGAAGATTAGCGAACTTCCCGTACAGACCAAGTTCGAAGACTTGACGCCCCTCCGCGCCGATGGAGATTGCGGTGGCATGTCTGGCCGCCCCCTGTACGAGAACATGGTATGGAACGTAAAGTATATCCGCGAACATTACCCCCAGATGAGCGTGATCGCATGCGGCGGTATCGACCATGGCTTCAAGGTGTTTGACCTGATCAAGATGGGTGTGGATGCCGTGCAGTGCTATTCTGTGGTGGCATTCCGCTGGATGGCCGCTCATTCCATGCGTAAGGAACTGGCTGCCGCCCTCAAGGAAACGGGTTATGCCACCCTGCAGGATTACGACAATCATAATCCCAAGGTGACGACTCTGAAGTAGGTGGGCGAGGCGTCATGAATCGCAATTTTGCATTTTTGATTCTTTGTGCGGTCAGCTTTGCCTGTGCCGTGCCCTGGCTTGGTGTTACCTTCAAGAAGGGAACTTTCGAAAATCACTTGGCCCTCCAGGTTATTGGCGTGCATCCCGGTTCCGGTTGCTTTACCGCAGGCATGGTGGCCGGTGACCAGATTGTGGGTGTCCAGGGGCAGCCCCTTCAGGATGTTGCACAAATCCAGCAGGCTATTTCCAAGGGCAAGGTGGGGTCGAACGTCAAGATTGATGTGGTTCGTGAAGGGAAGAAGATTCCCATGACCGTAAAGATTACGGATCGCCCCGATGATATCAGCAGCCTGACAGGTTCCGCTATCGGAAGCAAGATGGCTGAATTCGGCGCCAACTTCTACAAGAATGGCGAAAAGCGCAACGCCAAGCCCAAGGCCACCTTGCTGGACTTCTGGGCTACATGGTGCGGCCCTTGCCGTAAGACCTTGCCTGTGCTGGCCAATGTGTATGGCAAGTACGCCTCCAAGGGCCTGGAAGTCATCGGTATTTCTAACGAAGATACAAAGACTCTGAATGCCTTCTATGCGCAGCAGCACGCTTCGCCGTACCCCCTCTACCGCGATGCCACCCAGGAAATGTGGCGCCGCTATGGAATTAGGGCGGTTCCCACCTTGATGCTTCTGGATGAAAACGGTTACATCAAGCGTGTCTGGAGCGGCGCTCCCTCCCAGTCCATGGTTGAAAAATTGGTGGTCGAAGTGCTGAACGAAGCCAAGAACTAGGCTGGACCAATTTGGTTTTGAAGCTCGTGAGCTGGTTTGATGAATTCGCAAATAAATTGGAGTAGTTCTGCTGCCATAATATTGGATTAAAGCACAAAAGAAACCCCTCAGTTTTTACTGAGGGGTTTCTTTATAAAGTCAGATTTTTTAAAGAGCGGCAAAATCCGTATTATAGGATTACTGCATGCTCTTCTTCTGGTTGTCGAAGATCTGTTCGTATTCAGCCTGGCCGATACGCTTGTAACCCGTGGTGATGCCGCCGAATTCATAGTAAGCGGAGTCGCCCTTGACGGTCATGCAATACTGCATATCCAGGGAATTCTTGCCGCAGATTCTGCCGTCTTCGAACTTGGCGGTAAGGTCGCCATTGATGTTGCGGATTGTGAAGTTCTGATTGTCGTTGCTCAAAACTTCGAAAACCATATTGGATTCACCCTGCCAGTGGCCCACATAATTTGCGGAGTCGTTTCCGCATGCGGTAAAGAGGGTTGCTGCTGCAGAGAGTGTAATAGAGAGGGCGATAATCTTTTTCATGCCTCTAAAATAGTATTTTTGGCGTTGGAAAACGCGAAATCTATTGTAAAATGCAGTTTATTCTAAAACATATTCATCTTTTAATGCCTGTAATTGCTGTTGCGCTGGTATTTTTTGTCTACCAGCTAATTCAGGACAATCGTCGGCCCATCCCAAAGTTTGAAAGTAATTATGTTGAGGAATCCTGGTCTGCCGAGGAATATTTGCGCCACCTGAACAACCGAGCCTTTAATGGTGATGAGGTCCACCGTCTCTTGCTGAACCGCACCCGACAGAAACCGGGGGTGTACCTTGAAAGCCTGGAACCGGTTATGGATACGGTGGGTCTGACGGTGGTGAACGTCTTCCACAATGTGATGGGGGATGATTACATTCCCGTAATCACAAGCGGTAATGACTATCCTTTTCATGCCCGAAATTCTAAGCACTACTTTAACAAGGCTATTGATTTCCGTATTAAGAACATTCCCATTGAAAAACGCCGGATGGTTGTAACCGGCGTCGAAGATAAGCTTAAGGGCAAGGCCCGAGCAATTTGGGAAAAAGGCGATGCAGAACACCTGCACGTAGAGCTGTTGGAGTAGTGAGCTATGAGTTGTGAGTTATGAGAGCTGAAAACTCATGACTCACTTGCAGCAGCGGAAGCCTACGGAGGGGTACTGATTCTGGGGGTAGAAGCTGAACTTGCTTTCGGTACACTTGCTTCCATTGTTGGTGTTCCATGCACCACCGGCCACCAGATACATATTGGGGTGATCCTTGCTTGTGGTAGAAGTCCATTCCCAGAGGTTTCCGTTCATGTCGTACATGCCCCACCAGCTACGGCACTGTTCCTTGCGGCCTACGCGCTTGGCAGCCTTGGTGTTGGTGTTGCACTTGTTCTGCTTGTAGGTGTCACCATAGGAATACTTGGTGTTGTCCTTGCCACGGCAGGCGGCCTGCCATTCATCGATAGAGCAGAGGTGCTTACCTTCCTTGGCGCAGAGGGCCACGGCTTCTTCCTGGGAGACCATGTCCTTGGGAAGTTCGTCGGGGGAGTTGGGATATTCGTAGGCGTCTACGCAGACCTGCTTACCGCCAACAGGAACGGGGTAGGCGTTCTTTCCGCAGACGTTGTCGCTGGCCATGTCATACTTGGCTTCTTCCCAGGGGGTACGGTTGCCCACGGAGTCTACGGCGTAATAGAACACAGAACCGGTCTTGTTGTATTCGATGGCCTTGCCTGCTTCCACAGGATTGTTGGTGTCGCCAACAGAGAGGTAGGTCTTGCACTTGATTTCGTCGCACTTGACCTTCAGCTTGATGGGATCGTAGTAACGGCCTGCGGGGGGAGCGATTTCTGCAACCGGCGGAACCTGGTCGGCGGCGCGGATGGAGTCGGCGATACGCTTCTTTTCGGCTTCTTCGGCGCGGATCTTTTCGAGGGCCGCGAGACTGTCTGCTACGGCCTTCAGGCTGTCCTGACGGGCCTTTTCGATGGCGGCCAGGCTGTCGTTTACATGCTTGATGCTGTCGCGGACATGGCGGATGCTGTCGCGGTTCAGGGCGGGCTTTACCGGTTCCACGACGGCGGGGGTAGTGTCGGCAGGAACGGTATCCACTACGAGGGCGGCGAGACTATCGGCCCTGCGGATGGAGTCTGCGCGCATCTGCTCCAGCTGACGGAGGCTATCAAGGGTGCGGCGACGCTGCATTTCAAGGGCGGTTTCCTGTTCCTTGGCCAGGGCTTCCTGCTTCATCTGGTCCAGGTGGCACTGCACAATAAAAAGGCAGACCAACAAAAGGAACATGAGTACGAGTACGACAACGTTTCTTTTCTTGCGGCTAGATTTGCTTTCGGTGCCCTTGTTTTCTTGATTCTCTGCCATGATGCTTTAATTCCTTTCTTTATTCTGCTTTTTCTGCGGCGGCTTCCGTCTTACCGGTTTCACGAACGTCGTTAAAGAGTTCGCCCCAGTGGCGGATGATTTCCTGCTTCAGTTCCTGGACGCTGATGTTTCGGCGCAGGGAGTTTCTGTAGGCGATGGAAATGTAGCCCGTTTCTTCGGAGACCACGATGACCAGGGCGTCACATTCGGCGGCCAGAGCCTTTGCGGCGCGGTGGCGCATGCCGTAGCCCGCTTCCTTTTCGGCGTTGCCGGTGGGCATGGGGAGGATACAGCCTGCTGCAACAATGCGCTTGCTGTTTACGATAACGGCACCGTCATGAAGGGCGGAGTTGGGGAAGAACAGGGCGCGGAGGAGTCGGGCGCTAATGCGTGCGTCGAGAATTTCACCGGTGTCGGCGTAGTTCCTGAGGCCCACTCGCTTCTCGAGAACGATCAACGCACCGGTGCGGGTCTTTGCCAGGTCCTGGACTGCGGCGGCGATAGTCTTGGTAATGTCATCCAGGCCGCTGGCGTGGAAGAAGAAATTGTGGAGGTCCAGCTTACTGGCTGCGATACCGATTCGGGTCAGCGCGCTTCGGATTTCGGGCTGGAACAAGATCACCACGGCGATAATTCCCAAGGTAGCCAGGTTACTGATGAGCCACACGACGGTGTGCAGTTCCCACCACTGGGCGATAATCCAGGCGAGGATCAACAGCAATCCGCCAAAGAGCATCTGGGCTGCGCGGGTTCCGCGGAACAGCAAAAAGATGTAGTAGAGGATAATTGAAATCAAGAGGACGTCAAGGATGTCCGCCATACGGACATCGATGATGTCGAACAGTTTAAACAGAACCATTCATGCCCTCCAGATAGAGCATGGATTCCTTGGCTTCCTTTACATCGTGGACGCGGATGATACTTGCACCGCCCAGGGCTGCCACAATGCCTGCAGTAACGGTGGGGATCAGTCGGTCGCTGGTTTCGAGCCCCGCCATCTTGCCGATGTAGGATTTGCGGGAGGTGCCGATCAGAACGGGGTAGCCGTCTTCCAGCATGTCTTCCACGGACTTCATCAGGTCGATGTTGTCCTGTACCGTTTTGCCGAATCCGATGCCCGGATCCAGACAGATTTTCTGAGGTTCGACGCCCAAGTCCAGAAGGAGCTTTGCCTGGGCCAGCAGTTCTTCGCGGACTTCCTGTACCACGTTCTCGTAGGGCTTGAAGTCCTGCTGCATGGTTCCGAAGTTTCCGCGCATGTGGTTCAGCACCACACTGGCTCCAGTCTTTGCAACGACTGCAGGCATGTCCTTGTCCATGGCGCAGGCGCTGATGTCGTTGATGATGTGGGCGCCAAGATTCATGGTCTCCTGGGCGACCTTGGACTTCACCGTATCGACGGACATGTAGAAGGTGGGGGCGTCGCTGTTTTTAGCGAACTTGGCCAGACGTTCTACCAGCGGGCAGACTCGGTCCAGTTCTTCCTGTACGCTTACGGGAGCGCTTCCCGGACGGCTGCTTTCGCCACCGATGTCCAGAATGACAGCCCCTTCCTGGAGCAACTTCATGGAATGCTGGAAGGCGGCGTCTAGAGTGTTATGCTGTCCTCCGTCAAAGAAACTATCCGGCGTTACGTTGACGATTCCCATAATGAGAGGGGAGGGCTGGCAGGAGAGAACCTGGTCGCCGATTTTCCAAGGTAAGGCGCGGGACTTGCTAAGAACGGACTTGAACATAAATGCTTCTCGTGGTCGATAGGTGTGAGGTTGAGTTTTTAGTTTTCTTCTTTTGCTTCGGCAGTTGCACTGGCTGTGGTTTCAGCGGAGGCTTCGGCTGCTTCGGCTGGAACTTCAGCGGACTGGGAGCTGCTGTCGCTGGCGGTTTCGGAACCGGTTGCCGGGGCAGGCTTCACTGCTTCAACGGGAGCGTCACTTGCGGGAGCAACAGGAGGCTGTGCACCGGGGTCGGGAGGCGGAGTGTCTTCGGCCTTCTTCTTGGCAGCCATTTCTTCCATGGCCTTGTACTGGCGGCTCTTCTTGGTGCCTTCCAGCTTTTCGCCAGCCATGACGCGGTCGATTTCTTCGCGGTCCAGAACTTCGAATTCGAAGAGGGCTTCGGCCAGGTCGATCAGCTTGTCCTTGTTTTCTTCAATCAGCTTCTTGGCTTCTGCATCCAGACGCTTGATCAGTCCGTTAACAGCCTGGTCGATCTTCTGGGCCATCATTTCGGACATTTCCTTAGGCTTGCTGATTTCGCGACCCAGGAACACTTCGCCATCGGCGCGGCTATAGCAAACAGGACCGATTTCATCGTCGAAGCCCCATTCGGTCACCATCTTGCGGGCCAGTTCCGTGGCGCGCTGGATATCGTTGGAGGCGCCGGTGCTCTGATGGTTGAAGAATACCAGTTCTGCCAGACGGCCGGACATCATGATCATGATGCGTTCTTCGGCGTATTCGCGGCTGTAAGAAACCTGGTCTCGTTCCGGCAGGCTCATGGTTACGCCAAGGGCGCGACCGCGGGGGATAATGGTAATCTTGTGCAGCGGGTCGGAATGCTTGCACAGCAAGGTCATAAGGGCGTGGCCTGCTTCGTGGTAGGCGGTATGGCGCTTTTCCTCGTCGGTCATGAGGAGGGTTCTGCGTTCCGCACCCATAGAAAGCTTGTCGCGGGCTTCCTCGAAGTCCAGCATGGTCACCTTCTTGTTGTTGAAGCGGGCGGCCATCAAGGCGGCTTCGTTCACCAGGTTTTCCAGGTCTGCACCGGCAAGTCCCGGAGTGCCCTTTGCAACAGCCTTGATATCCACATCGTCTGCCAGAGGAACCTTGCGCTTCTTCAGGTGGACGCGGAGGATTTCTTCACGGCCCTTCAGGTCGGGCAGTCCCACCACAATCTGACGGTCAAAACGACCCGGACGGAGCAAGGCCTTGTCCAGAACATCGGGGCGGTTGGTGGCTGCAATGAGGATCACGCCTTCGTTGGCGGTAAAGCCATCCATTTCCACCAGCAACTGGTTCAAGGTCTGTTCGCGTTCGTCGTGTCCGCCACCAAGGCCTGCACCACGCTGACGACCGACGGCATCAATTTCATCGATGAACAAAATACAGGGAGCATTCTTCTTTCCGTTTTCAAAAAGATCACGGACTCGGCTAGCACCCACGCCCACGAACATTTCCACGAAGTCGGAACCACTCATGCTAAAGAAGGGGACTCCAGCTTCGCCGGCGACGGCGCGGGCCAGCAAAGTCTTACCGGTACCCGGAGGGCCTACCAACAATGCACCCTTGGGGATACGTCCACCAAGTGCGTCAAACTTTTTGGGATCCTTAAGGAATTCTACAAGTTCCTGCAAGTCCTGCTTGGCTTCGTCACAGCCTGCGACGTCGGTAAACAAGGTCTTCTTCTTTACGTCCAGCTGGCGGGCCTGGCTCTTGCCGAAGGCGAAGGGGTTCTTGCCGCCACCGCCCATCTGACGGCTCATCATAAAGTAGAAGAACACAATCAGGAGGATTGCCGGCATGAATGCCACCAGGGTATCCATCCAGGAGGATTCTTCGTGGATGACCTTGACCTTGACTCCCTTGAAAACTTCCCAGGCGGTAATCTGCTCGTTGGTGACGTCCAGCATGTGGCTGACGAAATGCTTGGTCTTGCCTGTATCTTCGTTCTTGGCGAAGCGGGCGATCACGCTCTGACTCTTTTTCGCGGCGGACTGCTCTTCGGCAGTCATTTCGCGGGCGCCTTCGATGATGATGCCATCCTTGGTCTTCTGCAGGCTCAGTTCCGTAATGACCTTGGTGGAATCTCCCATCATGGCCAGGAATTCCGTGCGGGTCATGTTGGCTTCTTCATTTTTCCCTGCCAGGGGGAACATAATGAATAGCAACAGGATCATCACGATAAGGATGATAAAGTTCTTGTTCTTGTATGGGGGCGTGGGCTTTCCACTTTTGCCGGGGCGTTGACTCATACTTTCCCTTTAGAATAGTTCAAAAAATTTCGTACACCGACAAAATACAAATTATTAAATGTCTGCTGAGGCCTTCTTCTCGCAAATTCTGATAATATTGCGTTTTTTCTCGATGAATCGGGTGCGGTAAGAGAGGTTCCTGATGTCGTTGAGCAGGGCCTTGCCCTTGAAGGTTCCTACGGGGAATCGGTAGCCTTGACGATCCAGCCATAAACGGAAAATTTCGTCCATTCCATTCTTTAGGGAAATCTTTCCTTTTTTGGTGTCGAGGGTAAGGCCGTCATCCCTTGAAATGACAAGCGGTAGGAATAGCTTGTCTGCAATAGTCAAGGTCCTTTCGTAGGCGGAGACAGTTTTTGACGCAATCCGGACCAGCTGACTTGTGGCCCCGGGATGCAATTTTTCTAGGGTGGGGAGTGCTTCGTGCCGAATCTGGTTGCGGGTGAACTTTACGTCGGAATTGCTTTCATCTTCACACCAGTCCAGATTATTATCGCGGGCGTATTCCTGCAGTTCCTTGCGGGAAACGTCAAGAAAGGGGCGGTAAAGGAAAACCGCTTCATGGGGGAGGTCCGTGTCGGTTGCTAGCAGGCGAACGCTCTGGATGCCCTGCAATCCTGCCAGGCTTACTCCGCGACGTAACCTGAGGTACACAGTTTCCGCCTGGTCTCCGGCGTGGTGGGCGGTAACGATGGCGTCGGCGCGGTTCTCGTGGGCGAATTTCCGCAATGCATCATAGCGGGCATCCCGTGCGTTATTTTCTAACGAACCCTCTGCGGCTTTTAACGCTTCTCCATCCAACGTTCCTAAAAAAAATTGGCTCTGGTTTTGTGCGGCAAAAACCTTAACAAATTCAGCATCCCGATCTGCCGTTCCTTCTCGCAGCCCATGATGCACATGGGCAATTCCCAGCCATTCAATGCCGAGGTCTGCTTTGTGGGTTACAAAAAAGTGGGCGAGGCAGATGGAGTCCAGACCGCCCGAAACAGCAAGAAGCAATCGCTTCCAGCCGTTTTGCTTGATTTTATTTCTAGTGGATTCAAGGAATGATGGGGGGGGATTGCTCAAAACAAAAAACCTTTATCCTCTATCCTTTATACTCTCCGCTATTTTTCGCAGACCTTGAAGAAGCAGCTGCGGGCTCCTGTGTGGCAAGCCACTTGCGGCCCCTGCATACGGACCTTGAACAGCAAGGCGTCGCTGTCGCAGTCGGTGGCCCATTCCACGACGGTCATGACGTTTCCGCTGGTGTCTCCCTTGTGCCAGTATTCCTTGCGGCTACGGCTCCAGAATACCATTTCGCCACATTCCTGTGTGCGGCGGAGGGCTTCCTCGTTCATCCATGCCATCATGAGAACGTCACCCTTGTCTGCATCCTGAACGATAGCGGGGGCCAGCATCACGCCGTCTACTTCCACTTCGAACTTCACTTCTTTCATGATATCTTCAAATTTCATTTTGAATCCTTTTTTTTGGATTCTTCGCTTCGATGCTTTTGCATCTTCGCTCAGAATGACGTTTGCTATTAACCGCGGACTTGGCCTTCGCCACGGAGCACCCACTTGTAGGTGCAGAGGCTTTCAACGCCCATGGGGCCACGGGCATGGAGCTTGTCGGTGGAAATGCCCACTTCGGCGCCAAGGCCGTATTCGCCGCCGTCTGCAAAACGGGTGCTGGCGTTCACCATGACGCTGCTGGAATCCACGTTGGCCACAAAGTAGTCCTGCACGCTTGTGTCTTCGGCAACCACGGCTTCGGTGTGGCGGCTGCTGTACTTTTCGATATGGTCGGCGGCTTCTTCTACATTTTCAACGAACTTGACGCTGGCCTTCAATGCCAGATATTCGGTGTGGTAGTTGGCTTCATCGCCGATGTCGGTGACGTTGGTGATGCCTTCCAGACGCTTCTGGGCGTCGGCGTTACCGAACAGTTCTACGCCGCGGCTGGTGAGGGCTTCCACAAGACGCTTCACGTCGGAGGAGGGGAGGGCCTTGTCAAACAGGACGCATTCCATGGCGTTGCATACGCCGGTGCGCTGGGTCTTGGCGTTGATCAGGATGTTCTCTGCCTTTGCGATGTCGGCGGACTTGTCCACATAAACGTGGCAGATACCGTTAAAGTGCTTGATGACAGGAATCTTGCTCTGGTCCACAACGGCGCGGATCAGGCGTTCGCCACCGCGGGGAATCACCAGGTCTATGCAGTCGTTGCGCTGCAGCAGCATGCTGACCAAGTCGTGGCTGGATTCCGTTACCAGCTGGACGGCATCTTCGTCAACGCCATTTTCGGTGAGGGCCTTGCGGAAAATATCAGCCAGACACTTAGCGCTGTTGATGGATTCCTTGCCGCCACGGAGAATCACGGCGTTTCCCGCCTTAAAGCAGAGGCATGCCCCGTCGATGGTCACGTTGGGGCGGCTTTCGAAAATAAAGAACACGGAGCCGATAGGCACTGCCACGCGGCTGATCTTGATTCCGTTCTTCAGTTCGCGGGCTTCCAGAACCTTGTTCAGCGGGTCAGCGAAGGCGGCGATCTCTTCGGCACCCTTGGCCATGGATTCGATGCGGGCGTCATTCAAAGTCAGACGGTCCAGCATGGAGTCGCTAATCTTACCCTGGGCGGCGTCGGTGTCCAGCTTGTTTGCGGCGAGAATTTCCGGCTTGCTTGCGCGGAGCAGTTCTGCCACGCGGGCCAGAACCTTACTGCGGGTCTCTGCGCTGAGGGTGCGGATTTTCTTGCTTGCCTTGCGGGCGTTTTGGGCCAGAAGGTCGGAATATTTCTCTAAATCGACAGTGTTCATGCTGTAAATATAGCTATCGCGACGGCCATCGTCCAAGTTGGAATATTCTTCGCTTGGAATTTTGGGAAAACTGCTTGCTTTTTGTAGTAAAAAAGTATACTTTGAAATCAATACAGGTTTGTTTTTACTCGCGACATTAACGGGTAGTCGCCAGGGTATCGGACTTGGGTGTTTAGACTCGGTGCTTGCCTTCTCTCTCATAAGGCACCGAGTCTTTTTTATTTATAGGTAAGCGGGTCGGTCCCGCTAATTTTATATAAAATAAAAGACCGCGGAGTGTATCCGCGGCCTTTTAGCTTTAACCTGTTTGCTTTTCGCTATTACAGCAGTTCCACGATCTTGGTGAACAGTGCGTCGGCGAGGGCGTTGGTTTCAAGACCTTCGAAGACGTTGAACTGGTTGAACATGATCTTACCCTTACCGAAGGGGTAGAGCTGCAGGTCGCAACCGGTCTTCACTTCGCCTTCCTTCAGGGAGACGGAACGTGCGAACACCTGTGCGCCGGGCAGTTCGTTCAGGGAAATGCTGGGCATAACCGCTGCGGCGTTGTGGTCCAGAACTGCGGTTTCTCCAAATACGGATGCCAGGGCGGAACCCTTGGGCAGGTAGTGGAGGCTCATTTCGTTGGCACCGGTGCTCCAGTGAGATTCAATGTTGCTGTCGAAATGGTGGCTCTGGTTCAGGAAGTCGATGTCGTCCTGGGTCATGTCAGAAAGCAGCAAGGTCTTGCCGCCGTTCTTGACCACGTCGATTAGCTTGTCCAGAATTTCATCGGGCCAGGAGCTGAGGTTTGCGGTAAAGATGATGGGTTCCTTGCCGGAGAGTGCGGCCAGTGCGTCGCTGGATTCTTCGCTTTCGTCCAGGAAGCAGACCTTCTTCATGGCGGAACGTACATCGGCCTGGTCGATAACGATCAAGTCTTCTGTAGACGTATGGATGGTGTTGCCGTTGTCCAGCAGGGTAATCTGCAGCTGGTACTTGCCCTCATTGCGGGGGGCCATCATGGTGCAGATGCCCAGCTGAGTCAAGCTGGTCTTGCCGGCCGGTTCTTCCGGTTCCATAGTCTGGCTAGAAATTTCCTTGCCCTTGGCGTCCAGCAGCTTGACTTCTACAGAAACTTCTTCGAGACGCTTGTTGTTCAGGAGGGTAATCTGGAAGCTGATTTCGCTCTGGGGGGCGACCACGTGTTCCAGTTCGCTGACAAGAGCGCGGCTGGGGGTGGTGATTTCCTTGGTGAAATCTTCGAAGCCCTTGCTTACGCGGTTTTCGTCATTGATACCGCAGAAGTCGGTGCTGCAGTCTGCCCACTGATCCAGGAAGAAACCGGAAATCTGGGGGTTGCTCTGGAAGGCGCTGACCTGGTCCAGCTTGCTCTTGAGGCCAATGCCGTTTACGTCGCTGCAGAAGTCCCTGTAAGACTTCCATACAGAAAGGTCGCTTTCCACAAAGTTTTCGATGGACTTGACGAAAGTCTTGACGGCCTTCTGGTTCTTGGTGCAACGGGGACCCTTGATGGTGGTTGCATCCTTGGGAAGAAGGGTGTGGTTCTTCAGGGTCACCAGCATCTTGTTGGAGATATCCTGTGCTACGTTTTCTTCTTCGTCCTGGAAGTGAGCGTCGCCAAGACCTGCATCCGGAACCATCAGCTCTTCGTTGTCGCGGTCGAAGCTGTGGGCCAGGTAGTGGGTGTAGGTGGCGCTGGGGCTCATGCGGGGGTTCACGCGGAGCGTTGCGTAAGCAGAAATGCGGTCTACGGTAACGGGCAGGAGCTTGCCGGTATCCTTGCGGAAGTTGCCTTCGTTATCCAGGTAGATACTGTTCAGGTTGCTGATTACCGGGCGGGTCATGTCTACGGGGCCGATGGCGTTCAGCATCTTGTTGCCGTTCTGCAGCAGGAAGGTGCCGTTTTCGGAACCCAGGACCCACACACCGATACAGGGGTGGTTGTGCTGTTCCTTGATCAGGTCGTTAATCAGCTTCTTGGCGATTTCCAGACCCTGGGGGGTGGAACGCATGGTGTGGATGGGGAATTCCTGGAAGACGATCAAACCGATCTTGTCGCAGATGTTCAGGGCTGCCTCGGTCAGAGGTGCGCCGCAAGAACGGATGGCGTTGAAGCCTGCTTCCTTGACGGCCATCAGGTCCTTTTCCAACTTGGGGTTGTTGTCGGTCCAGAGACCGCCTTCGCTCCACTGCTGGTTGTAGCTGACGCCCTGGATCTTGAGAATCTGGTCGTTCAGGTAATAGTCGCCCTTAAGGCAGTCGAACTTGCGGAAGCCGAAGGTGCGGACGACGGGGAAGGCATATTCGGGACGCTTGATTTCCTTGCCGTCCTTTTCCTTGGCGGCCTTGATTTCCATCTGGAATTCGATGGCGAAAACGTTGGGGTGGTCGGGGCTCCACTGGAACTTGTCTCTCTTCAGTTCCTTCACTTCGAACACGTAGCGCTGGGTGGCGTTTTCCTTGTCCAGCTTGATGTTATTGATGAAGTGTTCGTAGACTTCGCCTGCCGGATTCTTCATGAGAACGCGGAGACGGGTCTGGAAGCCACGGGGGTTGTTGAAGCTGACTTCGCAGGCGATGCGGTCCTGGTCCAGGTCCGGTTCCACGTGAACGTCAGAAATGAAGGCTGCAGTACCGAGAACCAGGCTTACATCGCCATAGATACCGCCAAAGGGGTACTGGTTCCAGGGGAGGCCGACGGGCATTTCGCTAGGATGGGCAAAACGGTCGTCTGCGCCTTCCTTGGATTCGCGGCCGAAGTCGATACGGCTGTTGGCGGCGCCCATGTTGGCAACGCGTACGCAGAGCACGTTTTCTTCGCCGATCTTCAGGGCCTTCTGTGTTTCAAATTCGAAAGGAGTGTAGGCGCCGAAGTGGGTGCCCAGCAACTTGCCGTTCAGCCAGACAGTTGCATGAGTTGCGATACGGTCGAAATGCAGGAAAATACGCTTGGTCACCTGCTTTTCATCTTCGATGGTGAAACGTTTGAAATAGTAAGCGCAGTCCTGGGACATCAAAAACTTGTCGAATGCGCGTTCCCAGACGTGGGGAACCTGGACAGTTTCAGTGTTTGCCGGATAAGTTGCGTACCAGCGGTTGGAAATACCGGTGTCTTCGGTATCCCAGAGCATCTGCCAGTCGCCATTTAGACTCATTATCTTACTCATTTGAGGGTCCTTTATAGTTATACGGGGGCAAAGTTAGGAAAATAATGGGCGGCGAACAACGATTGTTAGGCGAAGGAGGGGCTAAAAAGGGGGGATTTTCGGGATGGTACCGCAAATTTTTAAAAATATGTTCATTTTCTGTGGATAAACCCTTTAATTTTTTTGACGGCGTTGCTAAATTTGTGGTCCCAATAGCAACTTAAAAAGGATTACAAAATGTATTCTATTGTTGAAACAGGTGGTTTCCAGTATAAAGTCGAACTCGGCAAGACCTACAAGGTTCCGACCCTCGACGCAGCTGTTGGTTCCGAACTGGAGCTCAAGTCCGTTCTTCTTTTCGCAGGAAAAGAAGTGCAAATCGGCACCCCTGTCCTGAATGATGCTTCCGTCAAGGTTGAAGTTCTCGACCACGGCAAATACGATACCATTATCGTGTTCAAGAAGAAGCGTCGTACTCGTTACGAACGTCGTAACGGTCATCGTCAGGGCTATACCGAGGTGCTCGTAACGGAAATTCGCTCCGGCGCAGAATCCGCAACTGTTGAACCTCAAGTTATTACCCGCAACCGCGCTCGCGTGGCTGCCCTTGCTAAGCAGAAGGCTCAGAACAAGCCCCTCACTCGCAAGGAAAAGATCGCTCAGGGTCTCCCGAAGCCTGCTAAGGTCAAGAAGAACTCTCTGCGTAAGGCTAAGGAGGCTTAATCCATGGCACATAAGAAAGGTCAAGGTTCTGTTCGTAACGGTCGCGACTCTAACGCCAAGTATCTTGGTGTCAAGAAGTATGCTGGTGAAGTTGTCAAGGCTGGCAACATCATTGTCCGTCAGCGCGGTTCTCACTTCCACAACGGCAAGAATGTCGGCATGGGCAAGGATTTCACCTTGTTCTCCCTCATTGATGGCGTCGTGAAGTTCGAATACGTCGATGCAAAGCGTCAGAAGGTTTCCGTTTACGCTGAAGAAAACTAATTAAGACGCAAGGGAAACCCGAAGGTTTCCCTTGGAGCCTTTCCTAGAATCTTTGAGTAAACAAGCTAAAATGCTTTTGAGTAAGGTCATCCGCAAGGGTGGCCTTATTTTTTTTGCTAATTTTTCTTCTATGGTCAAGAGATTTTTGTCTTTTTCTGTTTTTGCGTTGCTGGTTGCTTGTTTGGGCTCCGTTTTTGTCGCTTGCTCCGATGATGATAGCGAGGTTGAATACCTTTTTAACAGGGAAGTTTCCGAACTGACTGTCCTTAGGGAGTGCGCCTCTTCTGCCGACAGCGGGGCTTTCTGCTATCAGGTCCGTTATCAATATCCCATCGACAAGGATGATCTTTCCAAGATTTACCTGTGGTTCGATTCTACGGTTGTGAAGGACTCCACCAGGTCTGTGGGAAGCAAGGAGCTGGACAGGGCCGATACCGTTATCGAGTATAAGAAGACCAAGGCTCTCTACGATACGGTGGATCTTACCGGAAGCGACATTCTGGAAAGTGTCAGGGAATCGAAGCGCGAAAGCCTGATGGTGGCCATCTATTGCGAGTATACCAGCGGCGGTCCCGGTTCGGTACAGCATGTGTATATTCATTTCCGGGATGATATCGCCCCTCTGTTTTCTGTGCTGGACCGTCCTGAAACGAAGTGGACTACGGGCGCGGAATTTAAGTGGACCCGACCCACAGACCAGACGGACTATTACGACCCCAACGACTTGAGCGGCGTGATTGCCGGCTACAACATTATCATCTATGCCGAAAACCAGGATGAAGATCTTTCCAAGATCAAGGTGACGGTCAAGTCTCCTGATGGCGTTGATTCTACCGGCAAGGAAATCTACAAGCGTAATGCCCATTTTTTCTCCAATGGTGATTCCCTGTGGGAAGAATCTGTGGAAGTTCGAAAGTCCAACAAGAACCGTCTTCACCTCTTGATCAAGGATGGCAAGGGGTATAATGCAGACGAACCCGATTCGAATATTTTCAGTTTGGTGATTGAAGGCCTGAAAGCCGAAAGCAAGTACAAGATTGCGTCTACCGCCTTTGATGCCAACGCCCAGTATGCGGGTAACGATTACATGTCCGAAAGTTCCTGGCATGACTTCTCGACCACCGATTCCATTGCACCCTTGATGCCTACAAAAATCTTTACTCTCAAGGATACCTTGTTCCCCAACATGGCCCGCCTTGATAGCAATAACCGCCTGCGTATTTTCTGGAGCCGTAGTGTAGACCCGCTGAAGGAAGATCATAATATCGATGTGGATTCAGTCCTGACCTTGCCCAAGGACTGCCTGATGTTGCTGTGCTACGATACCGTTGAAACCTACGAAATTGAAACCTTCAACAAGAGTGCCAACAAGTGGGAAAGGCATGAATGCCCGGATGACACCTGCCAGTACAACAAGCTTTACCAGATAGACGGTGACAGCGTGCAGATCGTGGCTGACGAAGTAAGCGCCAAGGGCGTTTCCGCATTCGTTACCGATACGATCCGCTGGGTGTCTCCCGGCGATACGTTGATCCTGCGAATCCGCGCTGTGGACAGGTCTGGCTACAGTTCCATCGCCCTTGTCGATACAGTTGTGGTCTCTCCGGGAGAACTGGCTAGCCAGGTGGAATGCCCCGAGGGCTTTATTGCGGTGAAGGCTTCCGACACTACCGGCGTCTTCTGCATGGAACGTTATGAACACCGTAACGATTCCGGCGAATTCATGGTGAACGTCCTGCATTCCGAAGCGTTGGAGGCTTGTAGTTCGATTTCTGCAAGCGGGTTTACGGTGAGCCTGTGCAAGGAACGCGACTGGGAACTGGTTTGCCTTTCTGGTGGGTCGTTATCTTACGGCGTTGTGGAAGATGCTTCCGATGGAGTCGTGGATTACCTCTATTCCTATTGCAATGTGGCGACCAACGATTCCTTGTCTGCGGCATCTATTGCTACGCGCAGTTCTAGATGCGTGAATCCCATGGGCGTGTTCGACCTTCCTGGCCAGTATCAGGAATGGGTGCTGGGCCGCTCCGAAGATACCTCTGTCGTGGTTCGTGGTAGCAGCTATAAGAAGATGGGTGGCGTCGACCTGGAATCCCAGGCCCTGTGTACCAACCGCAGCTTCCCCTACTATACCCGCCCTGAATATACGACGGATTCCGTGTTCCTTTATCGCGAAGGTACTCGAGTGGATACGGTGTATACGGCTGACACTTCTAGGACGCTGTACAAGATTCTGACCAAGAAGGACTTCAAGGATTCCTTGCAGTTCTTTGATGTTCAGGATTCCAACGGCAATTCCGTGGGTGTGGACTATGCTCCCTATGGCGAGTACAAGAAAGGCGGCGAGAAGTGGCTGGAGACTTTGGGTGGCAGTCTGAAGTATGTCCCTGACCATATCGAGGTGGTATTCCTGACGGGGAAGAAGACCATGTATCGCGAAGCTTCGGCTTTCTATAAGTCTTCGTCGATTGGTTTCCGTTGCTGTGCCTACCCCGAGTAAGCCGTAGGCCGGATAATTCATTGGATTTCTATGGAAAACGTTTCTGAATTTTTGAAAGTGGCCGAAGAACTTGCCCGCAAGGCGGGGGAGGTCTGTCTGGAGCTGCAGAACAATCTGGGTGACGTCAAGTACAAGTCGGCCAAGGACGTGGTGACTATTGCCGATGTCACTAGCGAAAAGCTTATTGTGGAAGGCCTCCGTGCCGCATTCCCCACCCATTCTATCCGTACCGAGGAAGCGGGTGTTATTGAAGGTTCCGATTCGCGTTACCGCTGGATTATCGACCCGGTAGACGGAACCGTGAACTTTAGCCGCGGGATCCCCCTGTGGGGTATTTCCATTGCGCTCCACTTTGAGGGTAAGCCTCTTGTGGCCTGCGTCAACCTGCCCAAGCTGGGCGAGATGTTCACCGCTATCAAGGGCCAGGGAACTTTCATGAACGGCAAGCCCGTGCATGTGAGCCGCGAAGACAATCCCACTCATGCCATCGTTAGCAACGGCGACTTCAACGTGGGCGATCCTCAGAAGATTAATGCCCAGAATTCCAAGAACTTTGCGGCGGAGGCGGTTGCCTTTGAACGTGTGAAGTGTCTCGGTTCTGCGGTTATCGAAGGTTGCTTTACCGCTTGCGGCCGCCTGGATTGCTTCGTGATGACCATGAGCTATCCCTGGGATATTGCCGCTATCGCCCTTCTTGTGGAAGAGGCCGGTGGCCGTTCTACCCATATCGACGGTTCCGAAATGCAGTTCGTGGATGCGGAACAGGTTATTTTCAGCAATGGTCTGCTTCACGAAGTACTTGTTCAGACGGTCAAGTAAAGTTAGACGGACTGAGCCCGATTTTTTCCAAAAATTGTAATGAAGAGCCCTCGAAAGGGGGCTCTTTTTGTCTGTTTAAGGGGGTTGGGATGACGTTTTTCGTAAAATGAAGTGTAAAACTATGTTTACAAATTAGAGTGAAAATAGTGGGCTTACAAAAATGTAGGTTTTTGGAAGTATGACCCTTTAAATTTAATCAAAAAACGCAATTGTAAAATCTGCTGAAAAACTAACTTACAAAAATGTAGGAAATGAACGTTTTTTGTACAGTACCACTTGTTTTTTTTCATTATTTGTTATCTTTATTTCCGTAACAGAAATACCACTCGATGGTACAAAGTTTTATCTAAACAACAACTCTCATTGGAGATAATATTATGGCAATCCAGAATGCTTACCTCAAGTCCGTCTATGAAAAGGTCGTCGCTCGCGATCCGGACCAGGCTCTCTTCCACCAGGCTGTTCGTGAATTCCTCGAATCCCTGGACCCCGTTCTCGCTCAGGACAAGTCCTGGGAAACCAACGGCGTGATCGACCGCCTCGTCGAACCGGAACGCGTGATCACTTTCCGCGTACCTTGGCTGGATGACAAGGGCAACGTTCAGGTTAACCGCGGTTACCGCGTTCAGTTCAACTCCGCTATCGGTCCTTACAAGGGCGGTCTCCGTCTCCGTGGCGAAGTGACTCTCTCCATGCTGAAGTTCCTCGGCTTCGAACAGATCTTCAAGAACTCCCTGACTACTCTCCCCATGGGTGGCGGCAAGGGTGGTTCCGACTTCGAACCCAAGGGCAAGTCTGATAACGAAGTGATGCGCTTCTGCCAGTCCTTCATGACTGAACTCTGCAAGCACATCGGCGCTGACACCGACGTTCCGGCTGGTGACCAGGGTACTGGCGCTCGCGAAATCGGTTACATGTTCGGTCAGTACAAGCGTATCCGCAACGAATTCGTTGGCGTTCTCACTGGTAAGGGTCTCTCCTACGGTGGTTCTCTCGCTCGTACCGAAGCTACCGGTTACGGCCTCTGCTACTTCACCCGCGAAATGCTCAAGGACCTCGCCAACACCTCTTTCGCTGGCAAGACCGTTGTTATTTCCGGTTCCGGTAACGTTGCTATCTACGCTACCCAGAAGGCTCAGGAACTCGGTGCAAAGGTTGTTACCGTTTCTGACTCCAACGGCTACATCTACGACCCGAACGGCATCAAGGTTGAAGTTGTTCAGCAGATCAAGGAAGTCGAACGCGGCCGTATCTCCGAATACGCAAAGCGCGTTCCGGGTTCTGAATACCACGAAGGTTCTAAGGGCGTTTGGACTGTCAAGTGCGACATCGCTCTCCCGTGCGCAACTCAGAACGAAATCGACGAAGAATCCGCAAAGGCTCTTATCGCTAACGGCGTGATGGCTGTTGCTGAAGGTGCTAACATGCCTTCTACTCCGGAAGCAATCGAAGCCTTCCTCAAGGCTGGCGTTCTGTTTGGACCTGCTAAGGCTGCAAACGCTGGTGGCGTTGCTACCTCCGGTCTCGAAATGTCTCAGAACTCCGAACGTCTCTCCTGGACCTTCGCTGAAGTCGACGCTAAGCTCGATGGCATCATGACCTCCATCTACCAGGCTGCTTCTTCCGCTGCTGCAAAGTACGGCGACAAGAAGAACCTCGTTATGGGTGCAAACATCGCTGGCTTCCTCAAGGTTGCTGACGCTATGAAGTGGCAGGGCGCTTGCTAAACAAGACCGCTCGCGCAAATCGCCGGTAAAGAACCTCCGATAGCGCTCGCTCTCACAAAAGGGACTGGTCGAAAAGACCAGTCCTTTTTGCTCACGTCAAGACCGCTCGCGCTAGAATCAGGTAGAAATACTCTGATAAGCGCTCGCTCTCACAAAAGGGACTAGTCGAAAAGACTAGTCCTTTTTGCATTTCGGAGGTGTGTACAAGAGAAAACAACTTTTTCATCTTAGTTGATTTCCTGTATTCCGAATTGGAATAGATTATGGGTGTACATAAGAAAGAGGTTGGTATGAACATTTCAAAATATCTCGAATCCAAGATGAAGTTTTGCATGACCGGTATGGTTGCAGGTCTTCTGGCATTCGGCCTGTCAGCTTGCTCTGACGATTCTTCTTCTTCTGCATCTTCCGAAGACGATGTGGTGGTTTCTTCTGATTCCAAGGATGAAGACAAGGATGAGTCTTCTTCTAGCGTCAAGGATTCTACGGATGAGGAAGTTTCTTCTTCGAGCATCGTTTACGAAGTGAAGGCCCGCGCAAATCAGCTGGTCAAGGACATGGGCGCAGGTATTAACCTGGGCAACGTTTTCGAAGCTCCCAATACGAACTTCAAGGGGTTTGACGATTCCCAGTTCAAGAGCAACTGGAGCGAAACGATCAAGCCCAAGGATTTCAAGGCCTTGGCCGATTCCGGTTTCAAGAACATCCGTATTCCTGTAAGTTGGGAAGAACATGTGACTGGCGAAGGCGCAGAATGCGTCGTAGATGAAGATTGGATGAAGCAGGTCTTCTGGGCTGTAGACCATACGATCAAGAATGGTATGATCGCTGTAATCAACACCCACCATTGGGATGCCATGTACGAGAATCCTGACGAGGAAACTCCTTGCCTCTTGAGCGTGTACAAGCAGATGATGGCTAACGTGATCAAGTATTCTCCCGACTCCCTGGTCGTGGAAACCTTGAACGAACCTCGCGGCAAGCTGACCAACGATAAGTGGAACAGTGTCGTGGCTTCCATTATCAATGTGGTTCGCGAAGCTGATCCTGCCCGAGTTATCATGGTGGGTACCTACAACTACAATTCCTACAACTCCGCAGCCGCTCTTTCTCTGCCTGCCGGCGTTGAAAATATCATCGTGACCTTCCATTACTACGATCCGTTTAACTTCACTCACCAGGGTGCAGACTTTGTGGATCCCAAGTACGAAACGGGTACCGAATGGCGTGCCACTCCGGGTCAGAAGAGAGCTGTAAGGACAGCTTTCAGCAAGATCAAGGACTGGTCTGACAAGCATGATATTCCTGTATACCTGGGTGAATTTGGCGCCTATGAAGCCGCAGACTCTGTCTCTCGCGAAACCTGGACTTCCTACATCTCCTACCTGGCTCACTCCCTTGGCTTCGCAACTGCCTACTGGGAATTCAGCTCGGGCTTCGGCGTGTATGACGAAAACAAGGACGAATGGCGTAGTTACCTGATGCGTGCCTTGCTGCACCCCACCATGACTTTCGATGACGCTGTCTATCCGGATCTGGATACTCTGGGTTATGTGCTGCTGGACGACTTTGACGGTTTCGATGGCGATTCCATTCATGTTAGCGCTCTCGCCGCTAAGGTTGCCAAGTCCAAGGGCGACGAACTTTCCGATGCCCCCAGCTGGTATGCCTACTGCATTCCCACCAGCAATATGACCATTGAATCTGGCGATACCATTATCACCGGAATCATGGTTGCCGATACCACCAATTCCTACGAAAAGACCAACTTCGAACAGATGATCACGAAGAATGGTCACGATGGTCGCGGTCTCTATGTGAAGATCCACCTGGAAGGCGATTCCTACCCGTGGGCTGGTTTCGGTACTCAGTTCGATAGCGATAACAAAAAGCGCTTCGACTTCAAGAATCTGAAGGCAATGACCTTCTGGGCAAAGGGTACCGGTTCCTTCAAGATCAACTGGAAGACTGATTACGCCGATACCTGCTGCGCCGATACCTGGGGTGCTTTCGGTACCGAAATCGACTTGACCGATGAATGGAAACAGTATACGGTCTGGTTCGACCAGTGGGTGGCAAGCGCATGGTCTGACTTGCAGATTAGCGGTGCCGAATGGCTGGACCACAACGACGACATTTTCAACCTTCAGTTTAGCAACGGCTCCTCTTACGGAGAAGTGGTTAACGAAGACCTGGAAATCTGGCTGGACGACATCCGCTTCTATGGCATGAGCGACAGCGATTTCGGAATAAAGAAATAGGTTCCTGGATTTCTCCCATAAAAAAGGTCCCTGAGCGATCAGGGGCCTTTGTCTTGTGGACTTATTGGCAATGCTATTGCTTTATTTCGTTAATTTGATTGGAGGTTATGTTATTATATTGGAGAATGAGGGTTTGTTATGAATTTATTTGTTGTATTTGTTCTTTTTTTGTGTTCCGTGGCTTTTGCCCATGTTGAAAAGATGCCTGACGTTCAGGATAATCGCGATGGACGTGTCTATAAGACGGTCCAGATTGGCGAACAGCGCTGGATGGCCGAGAATCTGCGTTATAACGTAAGAGGAAGCGTCTGCTACGAAAAGAAGGACTTCAATTGTGAAAAGTATGGCCGCCTTTATAACTGGGCCATGGCCATGATGCTGGTGGATTATTACAACTCCCATTCCATCCAGAAACTCGTGGGCAAGTACAAGAAGGGCAAGATCCACGACATTTGCCCCACGGGCTGGCACCTTCCTTCTAACAAGGAATGGAAAAAGCTGAAGTTCTTCGTGGCCAAGAAGGGCGTGAGCGATGGTGTGGCCTTGAGCCTCAAGTCTACCGAAAGTTGGGAAAAGGAATTGCGTATTCCTGGCGGAACCGATGAGTTTGGCTTTAATGCACTGCCCGGTGGTGAACGTGATTTTGAAGGCCGCTTTTTTGACCTGGGCCGTTCCGCTGTATTCTGGACTTCTACTGAATATGATGACGGCGGTGCGCGAAACTGGTGGATCTACTATGACTCCCGATCCATGGAAGGCAATTATGATACCAAGGAAACGGGTGCCTCTGTGCGTTGCGTAGAAGACCGCCTCTATGAAATTAAGGAACCGCCTCCTCCTGTGCCTAAGGTTGAACCCAAGGTGGTGGAAATTCAGGGACGCAAGACCCAGACCGTTCATATTGGTGATCAGGTGTGGATGGCTAACAATTTGGACGTGAAGGTTCCGGGTAGCTATTGCTATGCCAACAAGGAAGAAAATTGCCAGAAGTATGGACGTCTCTATACATGGGCCGGTGTGGTAAAGCTGGACCAGAAGTTCAATCAGTCTGTGGGTAAGGATTCTATTTCGAAGCGTAAGCCCAAGGGTATCTGCCCCAATGGCTGGCACGTCCCCACGTCTCTGGATTTTGCCCGACTGAACACCTACCTGAAGGATATCGACGAAGCTGTTGGCGTGGGTACCAACCTCCGTTCTAGAACTGGTTGGGACGAAAGTGAAGATGCGCTGATGGGCGAAAATGGATTTGGCTTTAATGGCGAAGCCTTTGGCGTGTGCAAGTACACCAAGCCTAAGGAAACTTGCGTCAGCGTTATCAAGGCCATTTTGCCTGGCCCCACCAAGACGTCTCCGGCCGATACCGTCTACGCCGATTCCTGCGTGGTGGATCCGACCTGGGTTCCGTCGCTGGCCTTTGAGGGTAACGGTACTTTGACTGGCTTCTGGAGCGGAACCGAAGTGGATTCCTTGAGGGCGGAAGTCCGCAAGCTGAGCTTTGACGATGACGACTTCATTCTGGATACGGCCCGCAAGGATGAGGCTTACTACCTGCGTTGCATTATGGATCCGCCTGACGATGACGAACTTTACGACAGCACCGCCTTTGTGGATAAGCGCGACGAAAACAAGTACAGGACCGTTGCCGTTGGAAGTACAATCTGGATGTCCGAAAACCTGAGGTTTGCCGCTCCGGGCAGCTACTGCTACGAAGACAAGGATTCTCGCTGCCGTTCCTATGGCAGACTTTACCCCTGGTCTGTGGCCATGCGCTTGCCTGCTGACTATGTGGACAATTCCATGTCTGGCGGAATCACCCAGGAACACCAGGGTATCTGCCCCGATGGCTGGCATATTCCCACCAACGAAGAATGGATTGAACTGGGGCAGTTTGCCTTGAGCAAGCGTAAGGGTGGCGTAGGAGCCGCCTTGAAGAACAGGGAATTCTGGGCCCGTGGTGGCGCTCCGATTTCTGCTGCATCTGGTTTTAACGCCTTGCCTTCGGGTAGCCGTATGTCTGACGGCGAATACATGGAGCTTGGATCCAGCACTTACTTCTGGACCGCTGCCGGTGGCGATGGCCTCGGTGCCGTCTACTGGTACTTAGTGAACAACAGGGATGACTTTACCAGTGCCGAAGATTTCGACAATGCAGCATTCTCCCTGAGGTGCGTCAAGAACAAGCTGACAAAGGCCGCTGCCCCTGCAGCAACCGCAGTTCCCTAATTGATGTTCTAGAAAAGGCTGAGCTGTTCGCCAGAGTTGGCGGGCTCGGCTTTTTTATTGTCTGAACTTTCTGCGGCGGCTCCATCGGCATTGGAATCGTTTGCAGAAATCTGTTCCAGCAGCCAGGCCTCGTCGTGGACGGGGATTCCCAATTCATTTGCCTTGGTAAGCTTGCTGCCTGCAGCTTCGCCTGCCAATACCCAGCTGGTCTTCTTGCTTACAGAACCGCTGACCTTGCCGCCATTCTCTTCGATAAGTTTGCGGGCCTCGTCGCGGTCCATGGTGGGCAATGTTCCTGTAATGACTGCGGTCTGACCGGCGAACAGAGTCTTGATAACTCCCTTGAATTCGGTGGGGCAGCCCAGCTCCACCAGCTCGTCGATTTCGGCGGTGTACATGGGCTTGTGGAAAAATTCATATACGGAATTGGCGATGACTAGTCCGGCGTCCTGAACTTTTAGCAGTTCTTCCATGGGGGCGGTGCGGATGGCTTCTAGCGTGCGGAAATGCTTTGCGAAATTGCGGGCGCTGGTACGTCCGACGAAACGGATGCCGAGACCGTGGAGCAGATTTTCGAGGCTGCGTTCCTTGCTGGCCTGGATGGCGTCGAAGACGTTCTTGGCGCTCTTCTTGGCCATACGTTCCTGGCTTTCCAGGTCTTCTTGCGTAAGGCGGTACAGGTCGGGAATCCGTTTGATTTTCCCGGTGGCGATAAGACTTGCGATAAGACTGGGCCCCAGGTTTTCGATGTTCATGGCTTCGCGGCTAACGAAGTGTTCGAACAGACATTGTACCTGAGCCTGGCAGTGCAAGTTTTCACAGCGCAGAATCACTTCGCCTTCGATGCGGGTGAGGGGCGTGCCACATTCCGGGCAGTTGGCAGGGGCGGTTACGGGGAGGGCTCCTTCGGGGCGCAATTCCTTTTTGACGTCGGTAATCTTGGGGATGATCTCACCGCCCTTTTCTACACCGACGGTATCGCCAAAGTGGAGGTCCAGTCGAGCCACTTCGTCAAAGTTGTGGAGGGTGGCGCGCTTGACGGTTGTTCCTGCCAGACGGACTGGAGCCAGGTTGGCAACGGGGGTGACGGCACCGGTACGCCCTACCTGGAATTCTACAGAAAGCAGGGGAGTGTAGGCACGTTCCGCCTTGAACTTGTAGGCGATGGCCCAGCGGGGGCTCTTGCTGGTGGTACCCAATGCGCGCTGCTGGTTTAGATTGTTTAGCTTGACCACCATGCCGTCGATATCGAAGGGGAGGTTATCGCGGTCGGCACCAATCACTTCTGAAATCTTCATGATTTCGTCGGCGGTGTTGGCGGTCCAGAACTGGTTGGTGTTAAAGCCCAACTTCCTGAGCTGTTCCAGGTTTTCTTGGTGGGTGGCGTTGCCGCTCTGGGGAATATGGTAGGCAAAGAAGCGCATGGGGCGGGTCTTGCATTCGCTGACGTTCTTCAGCTTCAAGGAACCGGAAACGGTGTTGCGGCAGTTCTGGAAAATCTTCTTGCCTTCAAGGATCAGCTGTTCGTTCAGGCGGTCAAAGGCCTCACGTTCCATATAGACTTCACCACGGACTTCGAATGTTCCCTGGGGAATTTCTGACGGATCCAGTTTCAACTTCTTGGCGTCAAAAAATTCAGGAATGTCGGCGATGGTCAAGGCGTTCAAGGTGACGTCATCGCCCTGGGCGCCGTCGCCGCGGGTAACGGCCTGCTTCAGGCGGCCATTTTCGTAAACCACACTAAGGCTGACGCCATCGATCTTTCGTTCACAAATCCACTTCGCGGTTCCTGCCTTGAGGTCTGAGGCACTAGCTTCCTGCTTCTCGTCTGAATCCCGTCTCTCACCTAAATCCTCCAGCCCTCTTTCGGCGGCTTCCACGAACTCCGCCATCTCTTCGGCGCTGTACACGTTAGAGATACTGAGCATCGGCACGGCATGGGTCACTTTGGCAAAGTCGTTGGTCAGGTCGCTGCCCACGTTGCGGGTCAGGCTGCTGTAATTTCCCAGTTCAGGATATTTCTTTTCAAGCGCTTCCATCTCCTTGAGGCCAAAGTCAAAATCCTGGTCGCTCATGGGGGAGACGCCTTCCTTGTAATAAAGGCGGCTGGCTTCTTCCAACTGAGTCTTCAGTTCAAAATATCGGCTGCGGTCAATTTCCTTCTGATCCATATAAACCCTGTTTTTAAAGTATGCGTTCCTGAACTGATTAACCCATATCTAGAATAACATTTTTACGCCGATGCCAATGAGGATGGTTCCTGCAATAATCTCGGGAATCTTGGTCTTGAACTGCTTTGCGGCATGGCGGCCGATTTCGTAACCGATAACTCCCATCATAAAACTGGCCACGGCGATTGCCGAAGTGGCGAACACCATGTTGGCGTTAATAAAGGCGAATGAAATTCCCACGGCAAAGGCGTCGATGCTTGTGGCGACGGACATGAGCAAAATGTTGGCTACGCTCAGGTTCTTGGCGCTGGCCTCTGCCGCCTCGTCGCTACCACGGACTGCGCCCCAGATCATGCGGCCGCCCAGAACGCAGAGGATGGTGCAGGCGATGGGGGTGCCGATGGAGCTGAACCAACGTTCTGCAAAGTTGCCCAGGAAATACCCCAGCAAGGTCATGCCGCCCTGGAAAACTCCAAAGGAAATAGATTGAAGTAATGCCCTGGAATAGGGGATCCCTGTCTTGCTTAAACCCGTAGCGATGGAAACCGCGAAGCAATCCATGGCTTCTACAATGGCGATAACGATGATTTCGATAATACCCATAAGACAAAAAATAGAAAAATGGTATATTTCACTTTATGATGGGAGTTCGTTTTAAGTTTTTAGTCGGTGTGTTTGTGCTGGTGAGCGGCCTGTTCGCTCTTGATTTTGCCTTGCCCGAAGTAACCCCGGAACTTAAGACCAACGCCCGTGAGTTTTTCGATGACGAGTGCAAGGGCTGTCATCGTTGGGCCCGAAAGTTTGCCGCCCCTCCCATGCACGACAACGCCGCCCAATACGAGTCTAACCCCCAGGAACTGGTGCAGTACTTGATGCACCCCACGCCCAAGCACCCCGAAGAATGGCCCGCCATGGACATTACGCCCCTGACCGAGCCCCAGGCCAAGATGATGACGGCCTGGCTTCTGTACCTGCTAAAGAATCCCGATGACCAGACGAGGCCCAAATGAAGTTTCTGGGCTTGGCATTTGCCATTGTCTGTGCCTTCTTGCTTGGGGATTTCCTTTGGAGCCAGAGCCCTGTGGATTCTCGGGTAGGAAACGCAAACTTTAAAGACAACGCAATTCCCTTCGATCATCAGCTTCATGGTGACTCCATCGGCATGGACTGTGCCGCCTGCCATAGCGGATCCCGTTCCGGTGGGCGGGCCCTGCTGCCTTCTAAGAGGGACTGCATGGATTGCCACCGCCTGCCTTTAACCGAAAGCGAAGGCATCGAAAAGCTGGATGAAGTTTTGGCCAAGGCTCCCGAAGAACCCTGGAAGGTGGTCCCCAAGCTGCCGGAACATGTGGTGTTCCATCACGGCGTTCATAATGCCGCCGGCGTAAAATGTGCCGATTGCCATGGGGGTGTCGCCCGCAACAACTACGGCGGCGAAAAGTTCGACATGAAGTCTTGCCTGCAGTGCCATCGGGGCGAAACATTCCAGGATCGCCAATTCAAGAAGGCGGCCACTTACTGCGCCGCATGCCATAGGTAATTTTATGAACCGTCGTGAATTCATTAAGGCATGTTCTCTGATGGCTGCGGCCGGCCTGCTGTTTGGCTGCCGCAAGATTCCCTTTGTGGGGGAGACTCCTTCGGCCCCCAGCCTAAAGCGATTCCAGGACGAAGTCAAGCTGGCCCTTTCGAAGGCCAAGGAAAGTTTGAACCTGGTGCGAGTCAATGCGCCCGGCCCCTTGAAGGTCGCCGGAGCCTCCCACGTCAACCGCTTTGGCATGGCCATCGACCTGGATGCCTGCGACGGTTGCGGCAAATGCATTCTGGCTTGCAACCTAGAGAATAATGTGCCGCTGGTAACCGACGAAGAAGCCGCCGACGGTCGCTTTATGCATTGGATCGAACCACACGGAGCCGCCCCCTTTATGTGCGCCCACTGCGAGGACGCACCCTGCGAAAAAGTTTGCCCCACAGGAGCCGCCAACCACACACCCGACGGCGTTAGCGCCATGATGTACAAGCGTTGCGCCGGCTCCCGTTTTTGCGGAGCCAACTGCCCCATGCATGCCCGCAAGTTCAACTTTAACGATGCTCAGAAAATGGGACTGGCTCACCAGTTCAATTCTCAGGTTCCCCTCCGCGAAAAAGGCGTCATGGAAAAATGCAGCCTTTGCCTCCATCGCCTTCAAGATGACCGCGCCCGCTTCAAGACCGAGGCCGCCCTTTTGCCCAATGGCGGTGAATGGCTTGGTCGCGGTGTAAAGACCGCCTGCGCCGAAGCCTGCCCCAAGGGGGCGATCGTTTTCGGAAACTGGCTAGACGAAAAGTCTCCCCTGGTTGAGGCCACCCGAAACCGTCAACTGTATGCGCCCAAGGAACTGGCTGCCTTTGGTCCGTCTGTTGTCTACATGATGGGGAAGCGCTAGTGCAGGGTTGGACTATCCAGAAAATCTTGTTCTACGTGGGCCTGGTGCTGTTCTTGCCTGGGCTTGCCGCCTTGGGCTATACCCTTTACGAAGGCCCCGCAGCGTGGGCCACCGATGGCAACACCTTCTGGGGAACGCCCATCGCATTGTTCGTTTTCTGGATCGGCCTTGCCCACGCGGGTACGCTGATCTCTGCCATCTTCTTGGCGCTGGGCGTGCGTATGGACCGTCGCACCGCAGTGATTGCGGAGCTTTCGACACTCTGCAGCCTGGTGATTGCGGCGCTGTTCCCCCTGATGCACCTGGGCGTTATGGAAAACTTTTATATGGTGGCCCCCTTTGCCGATGCCCGCGGAAACTTTGCCAACCTGCGTTCGCCCCTGGTCTGGGATTTCTGCTGCATCGCCGTTTACGGCACCCTGTCGCTGGTCTTCTTCTTTACCCATTTAAAAAGCAACGTGGTTCCCGCCCTGGCGAAACTCCGCCGCCCTCTGGCCTGGCTGCTGTTCCCCCTGGTGCTGTGGGTGCATACCATCGTAAGCCTAGACTTTGCCACCACCTTCGTTCCCCAGTGGCAGGGGGCGTTCTTCCCCATGTACTTTATTGCGGGGGCCATCTACTCGGGGCTGGCTCTTGTGAATGCGCTGCTCTGGGCCGAAGGCTATCGCGTGCGTCTGCTGGAACGCCTGATGCTCTGCTGTTCCTGGACCTTGATCGTCATCTGGTTCTGGGATTTCTTGCAGAAGGGTGAAATCTGCCTGCCCGCTGTAATCCTTGCCGGCGTGATTCCCCAGCTGCTTTGGGTGGAAGCCATTCGCGATAACAGGACCTTGCGAGCCCTGGTGAACTTCTGCATTCTCTTTGGACTGTTTGCGGAACGCCTCTACCTGGTGATCCCCTCCATGAACACCCGGGATGGAATTCTGCACTGGGCCGATTACGGCCTCATGTCGTTCTCTGTGGGGCTGTTCATCTTGATG
This sequence comes from Fibrobacter sp. UWH5, assembly GCF_900142505.1. Taxonomy (NCBI): domain Bacteria; kingdom Pseudomonadati; phylum Fibrobacterota; class Fibrobacteria; order Fibrobacterales; family Fibrobacteraceae; genus Fibrobacter; species Fibrobacter sp. UWH5. The sequence goes on from NZ_FRBB01000023.1 coordinate 43,765, forward strand.
TTCTTCCGCCTGCGTAAAAAGCTGGACTCCTACATTGCTGTAGACAGCGCCTACTTTGGCGAAGTGGACGGCAGCGAGCTGGCCCAGAACGAAACGCCCGAAATCGAAGAAGACAACAGCTACAAAGTCCCCTGGACAACCGTGGAATTCAAGATGCTCTGGATGCCGCTGCTGGTGGGCATCCTGTCGGCGGTCCTGTTCTGCGTCTGGAGCTTTGACCAGGAAGTCTTCATAAGCGCCGGGGCAGGCTTTGTAAACGTGATCCCTGTGCTGTACCCCATCGTGGCCCTGGTGACCACCTTTTTGCTCTGCCTTAAGTTTGTACGTGAAAACCGGGTTTTCCCGAATTTTGGGGTTCGCGGGAAGGTACTGCTAACCTTGATGATCATGATTGTGGCGCTCCTAGGGGGAATGCTTTATGGAGGCGGCTCCTCTACGGCGGCAAGCGTTTCTGCCGACAAACCCTTAAGCGTTTCGGCCAACAGCCACAACCCTGTGCTGCTGTGGAATTCCCGCTGCGCCACATGCCACGGCGCCGATGGAAATTTCAACCAGAAGTTTGTTCGTGAATATTACCCCGTGCCTCAAAAGCTGGACCTGGCCCGCATCGATTCCCTGGGCCTGGATTCCCTGACCGCGGTTATCATGAACGGGCGCAACAACATGAACGCCTTTGGAAATCGTATGACCCAGGCTGACGCCCACGCCCTGGCCGCCTACATGAAACAGCTGGCGGAGCAAAAATCCGCGGAACAAAAATCCGCGGAACAAAAGGCCGCCGTTGAACCCTCGGACAAGGAGGCTCCATGACAACCTTGCCCAATGCCTTGGCTTGCGTCTTTATTCTGGGCTGCGCCACTTTCCTCTGGCGCAAGAATTCCGGATTCTACAAGAACGGCCTGCTGCTGGCCTTCGCCCTCTTGCTGTTCTGCCTGTTCTCCTTCTTCGCCTTTGATGGAAGCCTGGGCCCGGCCGGAGAAATGTACCCCTTCCGCATGATGGGCCTGTGCCTCTGCTTTTCTACAACGTCGCTGCCCAAGTACCGCCGCCGCTATCTGGTGCTGGCTCAAGGGCTGTGGTGCTGGATCGAACTGTTCGGTGGAATCTCGTTGTACTACCGCGGGATGGATGTGGCCTGGACCCGTATTATAGCGCTTGTTGGGATGACCTTCTGCAGCACCCTGCTCTCTAGAATCTCTAGAGAAATGGAATTCTGCCTGATGGTCTTCTGGATCGCTATCTGGATTTTCTTTTAGCTGAAATATCCCTTAAATGCTTTTCGGTCAGCTTGCTCAGGGCTGTGGCCTTGTCTCGCTTGATCTTCAGTTCGCGGGTCTTGAAAAAGTCCAGAAACGTGGTGGGGTGGCATGCGGTAAACTTCATCAAGTTGCTTACGGGGAGCGTCGTGTAAAGCACGTTCCACAGCGGATGAACGCTGGACTCTGCCTTTAAGAATTCCCCGTCTATAACCTTGAATAAATCGTTAGACGTACCTGTTGCTTCTCCCAAATCATTTTCGTTGGCGTGGGCCACCAGATAGGGGACGCTGAACATCTTGCCTCCGGCATGGGCCATGCGCAAACTATAATCCATGAGCCTGAATTCCTTGGGCAATGTCAAGTCGAAAAGTCCGGTACGCTGGATAATGCGCCTAGAGAAAACGCCGATCAGGGGGATGGGGGCCGCCACGTAGCGCAGTTCCTCTTCTTCGCCGATGGGGCTGAACCCGCGGCCGCCATCTACGGCCAGTCCGCCAAAGAAATGGTCACGGGCCTTTACGCGGGGGGCGAAGGCGTCTACCATGGGGAAGCTGTCGGTCTCGATGGCCAACTCGTTCAAGAAGTCTCGGTCGATCTTGATGGAAGGGTGGGCGAATACAATCCACTCGGCTTCCAGCTTTTCTAGGTCGCCGTTCCAGCGGTTGGTATGGAACCAGCCCAGGGCCGGGTCTGTAAAAGGGGGAGCCCAACGGTCGAAATCTTCGCCAGGTTCATCAAAGACAAAAACGTCGAACTGTCGCATGGGTCAACTGCCGAAAAATGCGGGGCTAGAAATTCACGCGGAGGCCAAGGCGGTGTTCGATGCCAAGGCTCTCGGCCAGGTAAGAGAAGCTGTAGTCCAGGGAGAACAGGTTGGCATTGTAGCCCAGACCTGCGCTAACCATGTGGGCATTCTGAGTTTCGTCGGGGCGGCTCTCGGATGCCATCAGTTCCTTGGCGTCGCGGATCAGGTCTAGCCAGGCGCGTTCAAAACCCACGCGGACTGCGAAACTCTGGCCCAGGGCGTATTCGCCACCCAGACTCAGGAACGCTTCTTGATAGCGGGGGAAGTCGCTGTCGGCAAAAACCGTAAGGCGGGGGAGTGACTTGGGCCTAAAGTAGGTGGACACGGCAAAAGTCTGGGACATGGGGTAGTATTCGTTCTCGCCGTCATCGACATAGTCGCGGAGCAGGGAGCCGAAGTCCCTGGCCATAACGGCAAACCCCCAGCGCTTGGAGTCGGATTGCCAGGTAACACCCCAGTCGAATGCCGCACCGACAGCCATACGGTCGCCAGCCTCTTCGGCCAGCTTGTCGGTGGCCACCTTCGCCGTTGCGCCGAAGCTAAAATGCTTGAGGGGGAACGAAATAGAGGCGGTAATCAACTGGCTAAAAGGCTTGTATTCTATATGGGTGGCTTCGCCCAGTTCGTCGTAACCGTCGATGGTGCCGTAATCCAGCCAGTTGTAGGAAACCTGGAAAATATACTTGTCGTAATGCCCTGTATAATAAAGGCTACCCTGATTTTCGGCCAGGTCGCCTGTTTGCCAATGGGCGGCCACAACGTGGTTCTTGCCCTCTGGGAGCCTGACCGAAGCCGGGTTGATCTGTACGATAGAAGGGTCGGTAGAGGGCAGGGCGCCCGCCGACTTTTCGAGAGCCGCATTGCGGGGGCTGTCGAAGGTGTTTATGAAGGAGAAGACCTCTTGACCCGCGTCGCCCTGGGTAAAATAGGCGAAGCTACTAGACGGAATTGCAACGGCCAATGCCAGTACGGGTAAAGAGAATCTGGAAGTCATGGTCTAAATTTATAAATAAATTCCAAGGTCTGTCTTTACAAAACGGGAAACCTTTAATATATTTGGTCTCACTCGGGCTACTAGCTCAGTTGGTAGAGCAACGCCCTTTTAAGGCGTGGGTCGAAGGTTCGAGCCCTTCGTAGCTCAGGAAAGGCCGGTTTCGAGTAATCGGAATCGGTCTTTTCTTTTAAATAATCGGGGTGTAGCTCAGCCTGGTAGAGCGTCTGCTTTGGGAGCAGAATGTCGTCAGTTCGAATCTGGCTACCCCGATACAAGAAAGGCACCCCCTAGGGGTGCCTTTCTTGTATTTGTGCAGTCAGTAAGAGACGGACGAATCAGTTCGATTGAAATTGTCGAGAGCGAAGCGAACATTTTGGCCATCTTCGTGATGTGCCGGGCGAACTTTATAACTAATGAGAAAGTGCGAGGACAAACCAATCCAGCGGTATCAAAAACGCCGCTCCTGCAAAATACAGATTAGCGCTAGAATCATCATTAGATTTTTTATTCAAACCCACATCCAAAAGCAAAACCGTACCCAAAGTCATTGCGATACCAACATAATTCATTATCTTGGAAGTTCTTATCGATTTCTGGTTTGTTTCATTCCCCACCATTACATCGCCACCAAGCGTGTAGCTATCTATAGACATCTGATAATACCGATTAGATTCATACAGCAGCAACCAATCTAGAGGGATAGACGCGATAATCGCGTTTCCAGTTTTCGTCACCCATTCAGGAGTCGATTCCCTATCTGTATCAATCCAAAGAGGTGCAGTCAAGGCAACAGAAAGCAAAAAAGCAAGCCCGCCAATAGCTAAAGTCGCGGCAGAATACCCCATTATTTTGGATTTAGTCAAATACCCGCTGGAATATTCATTTTGCTCTAAAATATTATTTATTTCTTTTGTCGTCGAGACCGTATCGCCGTCTAGCGTATATCTCCAGCCAAAACCTAAAAGCACCCACGCATTCGGGCTAAAATAATCAATGCGATGCGATGGTTCGTCCTGTATTGTTTCTTCTGCCAGTTCTTCTTGTTCACCAGGTAACACCTGCGCAAACAACGCGCAGGGAAACAGAAACGTTAAGATAATCGTTCTAAGTAGGTTATTCATGCACATTCACTAGAAAATGTTGTACAGAACAGAAAGACCAATACCACCGATAAACTGGACTTGTTGATTTTTTAATAGAGGGTTTCTCATAAACCATATTCATTAGTTGAAGACATAAATATACATTTTTTTTCGTATCGACAGTTACATCTTAAGCACAAAGTTTCTGCAAGCGATATGCAACCGACAGGCAGCCCGGCGCGCTCATAGAAGGCTCTATGCCAAAGTCATTAAGCAAATTACGATACCCGCGACTGCTGTACTGCGTGCCGCGATTAACTACAGCCGGATAGATCCAGCCAAGGTTCGTGCGGATATGCGTGATATCGCCACACCAGTACTGGTTCAGGCCGAACGGTGCGAAATTACGTTGTAGCAAGTTCTGCGCATACATCCCGTCGCTCTTGCCCGGTCTCGCGCATGATACGGCGTAGTTTGTACTCGTTGATATCTACGGAACGGTCGTTAAGTTCCCTCAGGAGCTTTGTGCAGCCGTAGATGCAGAAGTACTCCTCAAATACGCTGCGGACTGTTTGCACGAGGTCTGCTTCACGCTGCCGCCGCAGGCGTCAAGATGTGCAGGGATTTCCAGAAATCCAATCGCCTCAATCATGTCGATTTGCAAGCTAGCTTGCAATCGCCGCGATATTCGGCACATAGATTTTTTTTAGAATTTCAACGGTCTCCTTCTCGTCTGCCAGTTCCTTCTCTTTTTGCTTGAGTTTCCGCTCTAGTTCCTTGTTCTTGGCGGCAAGTTCTTCGATGGAGACCTTGCGTATCCGCCGTTCTTCCTCGTAAGTCTGGAGGTTGTTCTGTTTCCTGTATTCATAAATGGCATAATTTTAACTTCCACGGTGAAAAATAACCTGGATCTTAAATCGCAGTCAATGGCCGCAAATTAGGCTTTTTTTTATGATTTTTACGCTTGTAGCTGAACAAATGAGTAAAATTTGAGGCGTTTGCTGTACAAATTGGTAGCTAAAAAGTGGGGAAGGGCACCGGATTGCATCCGAAGGGGTATCCCTTGCGCGGGATAGTGCGTAGGATTGCATCCAATGGCAAATCCCTTGCGCGGGATAGTGCATTGGATTGAATCCCAAGGCAAATCCCTTGCGCGGGATAGTGCATTGGATTGAATCCTATGGCAAATCACACTTTGGGGCTGCCAAATTATGTAGACGGAGGGGTATAACCCCAAAAAAATGGTTTAAAGCAGGACAACAAGCGCTAACTATATAATAAAGGCTGATGGTTCAAAAACCACCATTTTTTTTCAGAGTGTCATCCTGAACGCAGCCGTAGGCAGAGTTGAAGGATCTAGATGTCAAAATCACTGCATTTCTTTCTGCAGTCCAAGAACTT
>NZ_FRBB01000024.1:0-40039 GCF_900142505.1 Fibrobacter sp. UWH5
GTAATCACGTTCGTATTCGACTAATTCCAAGAAATTTCTTGGGCCGTCACTAAGCACATCTCCGATTCCTTCAATCTTCTCAAAAACCTCTCGGGTTCTCGCTTCCGTCCGTTTCAGCGTTTCGGCTGTCTCGTTCGGAGGTGAGGCCAATTATAGAATTTTCTGGATGAATGTCAAGGGCATTTCTGCAAAAAATTCACTTTTTTTGCGATTTTTCAAAGATAACTGTTTTTAATCCACAAAAACTACAGTTTATTAACATTCTATCCACATTTATTTTCTCCAGGTTAGCGCTTGAATGCCCGACTATCCCCATTTTTTCATTTCATTATTCCACCCCATCTTCTAAAAAACTCGAAAATTCTAAATTTGGCACCAAAATTAGGAGGATTCATGCAGCTTAAGCACCACGCTTTGGCAACAACAGCCGCATTTTTCATGTTGAACCTGGCTAGTTGCAGCGATTCAGAGAGCAACGCAGACTTCGCAATCGAGGCTCCATCCAAATCGCCCATTGAAACTTGCAACGAAGAATACAACGTTGACGAAAGTGCCTACTGGGAAGAGGGTCTATCGGATAACACCTATCTAAAGACTTTTGTATGCGATCGCACAAGCTATTTCCTGGATTACTACGGCGCCACCTGTACAAAGGTCAAATACAACGAACAGAAAAACCGGTTCGACATAACCATCCAGGATAGTCACGGGACCTACGAAATCTACTCCGTCCATTCTTCCAGCGACGCCTACGCTTGCACCTTCAAGCTGGGAACCGACGCGGCCTACATCGCAGTCATTAGCGACATGGGCATTTGGAACATCCCCAATTGTCTCTGCAAGAAAGAGGCTGGAACAATCAGCTACATCAAAAGCGACGCCCTCACCTCCACCGAACCGGAACACTCCACCCAAATTGAATACGAGCAGTCAAGCAGCAGCATAGAATGCAGTTCCAGTTCTTCTATGAATTTGTCCGTAAATTCATCCAATACAGTTTACTACAACGCCGTATCCAGCAGCTCGGAATTCATTAGTTCAAGTTCCTCATCACTCTATTCGTTGGAATACTTTGAAGATTTCGAAGGCGATTATACTTGGGAAAGCGGAACACTTGAGAACGGCTATACAGGAAAGGCTTTGACGCTCGTGAACAAGAACGTCCAGCTGCCCATCGCCATGGAAGACACCCTCCCCCAGGGAACCATCGAATTCTATTTCAAACCCGGCGAAAACTTTGACTACAAAAGAAGCGCTCTGGTGGGAAACAACGAAGGACGATTAACTTTTATTGTCAGCGAAAGCAAGCTTTTCTTCTTCAAGAATGGAAGCGATCGATATGACTATGTTTCCGCCCCAGTTGTATTTGAGGACGGCTGGAATAAAATCGCCGGCCAGTGGGACGGAACAAAAACAGCCATATTCCTGAACGGCAAACAACTGGCCTACATCATGGACCCTTACGGTTACAGTCCATCATTCCGAGCACGCAACGACCTCTACATCGGCTACAAGAACACATGCTGCATGACGGGTATAAGCGGCGTATCCAATTTCATGGTAAAAGGTTCCTTCGACAACATAAGAGTAACTTCCCAGTTACTTTACGATTTCGAATAAACAAAGCAAACAAAAAGGGAAACTCACCAAGGTGAAATCCCCACACAAAAAAGCCGACGAAATTAATCGCCGGCTTTTTTTGATTTTCATTGAGTCACGTGATTCCCGCAGGAATCGCAAACTTAGAATTCAATAATCTTGTCGTTCTGCATCATCTGTTCGAACGTTTGACGTTCGCGGACAACCTTCATTTCGCCGTTGGTGTACATCACTTCGGCAGCGTAACGACGGCTGTTGTAGTTGCTGGACATTGCAGCACCGTAAGCGCCAGCATCGTGGAGAACCAGGAGGTCGCCCACCTTGGCCTTGGGGAGCTTGCGAGTCACGACGAAGCCTCCTTCTTCCTGAGTGAATACGTCACCGGATTCGCAAAGCGGGCCGCCAACAACGGCGTCCACAGTTTCGTTCAGCTCGCGGCCATCGCGGGCGATCACGGAAATCTGATGGTAGGAACCGTAGAAGCTGGGGCGAACCAGGTCGGTAAAGCCAGCGTCAACGATGTAGAACAGATTGTCGCCCTGCTTCTTCACAGCGCGGATTTCTGCCATGAGGTAACCGCTTTCGGCAACCAGGTAGCGACCCGGTTCCACTTCCAGGTGAACTTCGTGACCGATGCTCTGCTGAATATTCTTGCGGGCCTTGTCCCAAATGCCGTAGTAGGCAGCCATGTCGATATGCGGGCCCTTGTTTTCTTCGTGGTATTCGATGGGCAGGCCACCGCCTGCGCTGATGGTGCGCAGGTGAGAACCGAGACGACGGCTAGCGTCGCACATAGCCTCCGCAACAGAAGCCAAATGTTCAAAGTCAGAACCGGAACCGATGTGCATGTGCAGACCAGTAATCCACATGCCGTTTGCCTGAGCAAGCTTCACGCAGTCCTTGATCTGTTCGTGCCAGATACCGTGCTTGGAAAGATCGCCACCAGTGTTGGTCTTGCGGGAGTGACCGTGACCAAAGCCCGGGTTCACGCGGATGGTCAGTTCGGACTTCACGCCTGCATCGGCAAGCTGCTGGATCATGTCCGGGGAACCCACGTTCACAGCGATGTTGTGTTCCTTCACCAGTTCCAGGGCGTCCTTGTCGAAGATGTCGGCAGTGTAAACGATTTCGGGAACCTTACCCTTTTCGCAGCCGCCCTTGTAGCCGGCCTTGAGAGCGCGGACAATTTCACCGGCGCTCACAGCATCCACCACGCAACCCTGCTTGCGCACAAGAGAAATCACGCTGAGGTTCGGGCATGCCTTCTGGGCGAAACGCACGTTATCAAAAACCTTCACTTCCTTGCAACGCTGTTCGATGGTTGCGCGGTCGTAAATCCAAAGCGGGGTGCCGAACTGAGCGGCAGCCTTCACAAACTGTTCTTCGGGGATATTAGTGTTCTTCATGTTTTCCCTTTTCTGGCGCGGCGCGCCTCATTAAATTACAGCGCGAAATTTAGAATATTTTTTTGGCTGTTGCTGGCTCGCGCCAGCCGGGCCCTTGCGCTATAAACGCCTCCGGCGTTTTTCGTTCAACCGGGTTCTGGGAACATCATCCCCGCGAAAACGGGGACCTTACAAAAAACGTAAACCCGTTCGAATGGCTACGCCACTGCGGTCCCTAACAGAAACTCTAATTTTATCTTCATGGCTTTTTTCATATCGAACCTCCAGAAGGACTTGCGCTGATATGACGTTTACTTAAAGTTCGCAGTTATCTTCAAGCCGTCTTCAGGATCAATGGTGCGAGTTACGTCCTTGACGCCATCACTCCAGCCCATGAATATTCCGCCATCCTTCGGCACAGCAGTAAGCGTCACGGGCGTACCCTTGAAGAACTTGATCTTCAGTGAGGATTTATCCAACGGCAAGTAATGAACCTGCACATTGCCATTGCCAGAACTTGCAAGAGTCACGTCCACCATTTCGCCCAAGGCAAAATGTTCCTTCATTTCCTTGCGGACCACATCCTGGCGGGTGGTGGCGAAGGTCTTGATTCTGCCTTCATGTTCCGTCATGGTAGCCACGTTCTTGCTCCAGCGTTTTTGATCGCGGGCCACTTCGGCGGTGATGGCTCCATTCAATTTTTCCATGCGGGCCACCACACGTTCTGCGCTAAAGTTCATGCAAAGAATGGCGGCTATCTGGTTGATGAACGCGGCCTTGAAATTTTCATTCTTCAGCAGCATGCGCAAGTGCTGAGTGAATTCAGGATTGTTGGGCCAGCCGGAATTTTCTGCAGTCACGAATTCAAAAATATTGCCCTTCAAGTTTTCCTGTTTATCAGTCTGGGAGTTGTCAAAGGCCATATCCGTATCGTACATGAACCACTTCCAGGGAGTCTTGGGGCTACTCCCACGCCAAACCTTGCGATTGTTGCCGGGCCAGTCGCGATTGTTTGCAAATATTTCTGCAGCATAGTAGTTGATGAAATTGTTCAAATCCATCTGCTCATTCACAGTGGCCACATCTTCATCAGTCATGGTCTTAGTAAGCAAGAAGTTGGTCAGCGCAATGAAATCCACCGGGGAGCCTGTGATAGATTCAGCGGAACTATTCAAGATGTCCACCTGGTCCCCGTCCAGATTGTACTTGGCCAGGTAATAATTCTTGTTGGAGGATTCGCGAATGTTATGAATGCCGTAGTATTCCCCGTTATAGAAAACAATGGAGGCGCGGCCATGCTGATAATCAATGCCCAGGCCTTCCGTAATGGAGGAAGCCAACATATCGCGGATGTAATCAAAGTGATAGTTGTTTCCGTTGTTGCGCAGTTTGAAGCTCTTGAATTTTTTCAAGTCAGGAAATTCCGGGAACAGCACATAATCCAGTTTATTCTTTCCGTACTTTTCGCGGAAGGTAATTTCCACAGATTTCTTCGCCCAAGTTCGGGTGGCGTTACCGCTAATGGCAAGACCTGCGTTCTCGCTGAAGCCGCTCACCTTTTGACCGGCTTCCAGCAATTCAATGTTCACAGGAATTTCCTTGTCGCCCCAGAAATTTTCATTCATGAACAAGCCGGAATCGGCATGGAACATCTGCAGCGGATCGCCAGTAATAAATACGGAAGCGACCGTAGGCTGGTCTTCAAAAACATAAGTGCGGTTGATGACGTTTCCAGGAACCGCACCGTTTTCAAAAGTAGCACAGCGCAAAACCGTGGTGGTATCAATCTTCAAACTAGTAACCATCAGCGGGCTCGTTGCTGTGGGAACAGTACCGCCCTTTTCACAGCGGATTTCATCATCAGTTCCAAAGGCAATAGAGAAAGGCGCAGAATAAAAACCGGAGTTAGGGAATTCTGTTTTCACAGTTTGGGGAGCATTTTCCACAGCGCCTACAGTTTCACCATAAGGCGTTGCATTTGCGAAGCCCCACTTCGCGGAGGTACTGGTAACTGCGCCGGCGACCACACCATTGACTGCCGCAATTTCTCGGGACCAAGTTTTTCCGATAACAGCCGCCGGATACATCACGGAATCCACAAGCTGTTTTTCGCCATTGAACAAATAGAGAGAACCACCATCCTTCTTGGACTTGAAATTGGCGTGAGGTTCGTATCCGCGGCCATAGGCGATATAACTGAAAACCTTAATATCTGTAGCAAGAGAATCGTGATAATCCTTGTCCAGGCGAAGGCCAGTAATTTCAGCCAGGTTAGGATAGTCGGAATGGAGAGGCGGCCTAATGGAATAAACCGTGTTGGAATCTCCCGTTCCCACCAGCATCTTGTTCCAGCTTTTAATTTCGCGGAAACCCTTCTGCAAAATCTTGAAGTAGACTTCGTGATCCTTGGGGATATAAGCTTTCAGCTGAAACTGATTTGCCTTGGAAAGATCCACAGGAACCTTACCCTCGTTCGTCGAGCCGATGGTCAATGACAAAACGTAATAACCCAGGGACGACTTCACGGGAATCATCTGGGCGCCGGCCCTATTCACTCCGTTTTCCACAAAGCAAAAATCGGACGCACCATCCAAAGGTTATATTTCGCTGGCACCACGACCAGGATAATTTACCGCATCCGTTTCCCCTTCACAATAGGAACTCAAAAGATTGACAGTATCATGGGGCGCCACATAGTCCGGCAAGTTTCTCCCAGACAGGTAAACAATCATGTGGGACTTTGGCTGAACTACCACATTGCCAAACTGGAACTTGGTCTGTTCCGCCTTGGAGTTGGTCAGATAATAACCCTTCAGGTTTACCGCCGTATCTGCTGGATTATAAACTTCCACCCAACCGGCGTCACCACCTTCTTCATCCTTGTAAGACAAATTCACAAGGTCCACTTCGGTAAAGATGACCGGAGGATTTTTCAGCGCAACAACCGTGTCTGCCGTAGGGTCCGTCGCGGAACCTGCCGACAAGTCCTCTGCGGAACTTGTCAAGGAATTTGAAGATGTTCCCGCCAACGAATCAACCGACGAATCTGAAGAACCGGAAACTAAACCGTTAGAATTTTCCTCACCTGACGAAAACAAATAATCTTCAGAACCCGATGACAATTCATCCATCGGAGCCGTGGAACTTTTATCGTCAGAGCCGCAAGCCCCAAGATTCAGAGCCAACGCGCCCAAAATTCCCGCAAAAAAGAACTTCATTCCCTTCACAATATTCTCTACCCACACTTGTTTAAAATTTCTCCATAGAGAATCTAATTCTTTACCGCAAAGAAAATTCTACCCAACAAAGAAACTTTCCCAATAATCCAGGCATTCTAACCTAAAAATGAAAAGGCCCCTCCTTAGAGGAACCTTCTCAAACGCAATTTGTAAAATCAGCAAATTAAACGTGCATGATCTTGTTGTCGCCTACGTCCCAGTTTTCACCGTCGCAAACGAACTTGTATTCATAATCGCCCGGAACAAGTTCCAGCTTGATCTTCCAGAGACCAGTCTTCTTGTCCTTCTTCAGCATGTCCACATCAACCATCCAGTTGTTGAAGGTACCTGCGATAGAAACGGTGGTAGCCAGCGGACAGTCAGCAACGACTTCCTGAGTAACCTTCTTGGGAGCGGCAGACTTCTTTGCAGCCTTGGCGGGAGCCTTGGGAGCGGCCTTGGCAACAGTCTTCTTTTCGGCAGCGGGCTTTGCAACCTTAGTAGCAGCCTTTGCTGCAGGCTTAGCGGCAGCCTTTGCAGGAGCCTTCTTAGCAACAACCTTTTCTTCGGCCTTTACAGCGGGCTTCTTTTCGGCGGGCTTTGCGGCCTTGGCGGCAGCCTTTGCAGCGGGTTTAGCAGCAGCCTTCTTGGCAGCCGGCTTTGCAACTACGGTCTTAGTACCTTTAGACATTTTATTTTCTCCTTGGTTTTTATTTAAGCGTAAAGATAGTAAAATGTAATTTATCCGTCTAATGTTTGTTTGCAAATTCCATGCCAAGCCGTTACATGGTCTTGCGAGTCCTTGGCAAAATTTCTAACTTGCAATTCATGAAGCAGATTATCGCACCTAGCGTATTGAACGCAAACTTTTTGGAACTGGGTAACGGCCTCAAGGCTATCGAAAACGGCGGCGCAGGCCTCGTTCACCTGGATATCATGGACGGTCATTTCGTCCCCAACATCAGCTTTGGCCCGGGCATTTCCGCCTGCGTCAAGAAGGGCACCAGCCTCCCCCTGGATTGCCACCTGATGATTGCCAACCCCGAAAACTACGTGGCTGAATTTGCTAAGGCCGGCGCACACCTCATTAGCGTCCACGCCGAAACCACTAACCATTTGGACCGCTTGCTGCACCAGATTGCAGAACTTGGCGTAAAGCCCGCTGTGGCCATCAACCCCGCAACCCCGCTTTCTAACATCAAGCATGTGCTGGACATCGTTGACATGGTCCTCGTCATGTCCGTGAATCCGGGTTTCGGCGGCCAGAGCCTCATCCCCTATTGCCTGGACAAGATCCGCGAACTTCGCCAGATGAAACCGGAACTTGACATCCAGATCGATGGCGGCGTCAAGCTGGACAACATCCTGGCTTGCAAGGAAGCAGGCGCTAACGTATTCGTGGTGGGTTCCGCAATTTTTGGCAAGCCCAATCCCGAAGAAGTCTGCAGAGAGTTCGTGAAACTCGTCAACGGCTAATTGACCACACGTCACGCTGCACGTCATGCCGACGAAGGTAGTGACAGCCTCGTCACCCTGAGGGACTCAACCGCGTCATCCTGAGGGAACGCAGTGACCGAAGGATCCAAAAAGCATTAAACCCCGACACTTTTGTGCCGGGGCATTTATTATTAAATCCATCGTTGACTTTTTTACTTCACCACTTTTCCATTCACACGGAAAATTTTATTGTCGAAGTGTTCACCGCCACGAACCTTGATTTGGTAATCATCGCGGAAAATCATAGGCTGGTTATTGTGGCGACGATCGTTCCGCACAATGGGTTTTGCAATAGCCTCAATCACATCGCCCGGATCAGCAGTCAAGCGCACCGCCACAATGGACTTTGCAGGCACTTCGAGAGCCACCGTACCAGCACCGTCAACAGCCGCGAAAACTGTTGCGGTCCCCATCTTCAATGCATTGCTTTCGTGAGAAACAAAAGTCTCGCCGCTAAGCCCAGCCAAAGTCAAAGTTTCCGCAGAAGGTCCAACGTTTTTCAAGCCCTTCACATTCAAGGTCACGCTTTGTGCATCCTTTTCTGCGCGGTTCACAAGAATCACCGTCATGGAATCTCTTGCGTTGCTTACAGAGGAATAGGCGGAAAGCAAGGAATCGTTGCTGGATTCAGACTGCACTCGGAATTCCCCGTTATAGCGACTAAAGAGGTGCAGCACTTCGTACATGCCATCGCCCCATGTCCAGGGAGTGAAAATTTCCACACCGTGATCCATAAAGGTTCCAAGCCAGGATGCATAGGAAATCGCCGTGGTCATGGGATCTTTCTCGTCAATAATGGAAGTTTCGGTAAGGCCCAAGGTAATGCCGTGACCTTTACCGAAGTACTGATCCAGCCAACCATTCACACGTTCGAAAATATATTCCTTGGTCTGGTTGTTATCCCACTTGCCGCTGACCAACTTAATACCATTAGCACCAGAATAATTGTAGGTGGTATCAAAGAAAACTCGGTGCCAATTGACACGTTCTGCGTAGGAAGTTTCCTGCGGGTACCAGTGAATGTCAAATACGTCGAGCATGCGTACGCCAGACTTTTTCTGTTCTTCGGCAAGGCGCTTGATAAAGTATTCAAGCCAGCAGTAATTGCGGTCTTCACCCTTGCCCAGGCCAGACTTGCCTTCAGACGCGCCCGTAGTACACCACTGCCATTCATTGGCTACCACAGGACCAGTCAACTTGATTTCGGGCCAAACGGTGCGGGCCTTCTTGGCTACGTCAACATAGCGTTCCACCAAGAAATCCGGATCCATATCCAGCGGCAAATCTCCGTGGGTGCCGTTCCAGATTTCCATTTCATTGTCCATACTCCAATACTGGAGTCTGGACATGTCGTACTTCAATTCTTTTGCCCAGTGGTCAATAATCCCCACAGTGGAATCGGCGGGCCAAGGCTCGCAATACAAGCTGTAATCACCAGCCTTGATGAGAGTCTCTCCATCGTCGGCAACTTCGCCACCGCCAGCCAAGTCAAGGGTTGCCTTGGCCCAGGTATCGTTATGAGCCTTGTAGAAGGTCCAATCTGCAAAGTTGTATTCGTTGGTGGCGGCCGCATAACCCGTCAACTGGAAAGCGTACATGGCATCTGCTTGAGGCATGTTGTCCAGAATCTTCTTGGCGGTAATGTCCCAGTCCACGGCATTCACGTTGTTGTACCAGTCCGGATGAACGGTCAACTTTTTTCGCCAGTTGTAGCGGGTAGAATTGTTGCCGTAGTTTGCACGGATAAAACGGATGCCGGCCTCGTTCATCGTATTGATGGAAGTCTTGTCCTCATCACTAAGGCGGGCGCTATCGGCGCTGACCTTGTCAATGTTTCGGCCATAGAGGTAAGGGGAAATTTTCTTGACGCCGGCGGACGCATCCACCATTACAGAAATCTCCGCCTGGGCAGATGTTCCGAGGAACGCCACCAGAGAAAGCGCAGGAACCAAACTTCCCGCAAAACCAAACAACTTTTTCATAACACCACCTTTTTTGTCGGCGCCACCCGACTTTTATTTCACGGCTTTTCCATTCACCTGGAATGTCTTACCACCATGCAACTCGCCACCACGAACTTTGATTTGATAACCGTCGCGGAAAACCATCGGCTGGTTATTGCGAGTGTTGCTCTGATGAAGATTTTTTATCCCGAGAGAAGTCGGTCCTCGAATATCCTTTGGACGAACATAGGTTTTGCCCAAGTATAACCCATCCACAGATTTTTCGCACATAAAGATGGATTCGTTCACATTGGCAAAGGAAATCCCTTCGACTTGCAAGACGACATCGTACTTGCCTCGAGAGCTTTTTCCTTCAATGGTAAATTCATTCATTCCATCAAAGGTCAAAGTTGTATCAGAGCCATCAACAACAATGGAGCGTCCATAAACTTTTCGCAAGTCAAAAACATCACTGATATCCATCTCGTATGCTGCCGGGCACACATCACACGGATCTACATCCTCGATAAACACAAGTTTTGCAGACGCAGATTTCGTCAGATTTCCAAAGCCCACATTCTGAATTTTGAACTTTGCTCGGAACAAAGTGTCGTCATACAAAGAATCCGGCAACCAGGATTCTCGCAGAACAAAGCGATAACCTAGATGATCTTCTACATACTTATAAGCAGTTGCACCAACATATTCGGAATCGGGTGCACGAAATCCCTTTCCAAATTCAGGACCGAGAATGGAGTCCTTCATGTTCTGGATTGTTTCGTAATGCCATTCCCAATTCAAATAGCTTGTATGGGTTCGGAAACCTTCATAGCTTAAGTAGCGTGCCGTATTCATGGGATGGTCGCCATTGTAATTCGCCACCATTTCACCACCATAAGGCGTATTCAAAGAATATTGTTCCAACCAGGAAACCATCATTTCGCGAGTAAGCTTTGGATTGCCCATGGCCACTGTGCCCAAATCCGTGGTGCTTCCCAAATAGCCATCGTTGTACATGCCCACACGATAGATGGTATCACCCTTTGCTTTTACCGCAGCCTTGAACACATCGGAATTGATATCAAAATTTTCGTAGCCAACCTTGGTAATGTTGCCAGCGTCATCTCGAGTTTCACTTTGCACGCCCAGCCAATAAGCAACAATATCTGGACGACGCACGCCCACCTTAATGGATGACGGGGTATTCACAATCATGGTCTGCAGGGCTTCTGCGATTTCTGCATTGCTGCCATTGTTACTGGTATGCTGTTCGCCCCAGCTGCCATACATTCCAAGTTCCACATAGGTAATGACATCCGAATTCTTTCCATAAACTTCGGCCAACTGCTTTATATGGCCGAGAATTATTTTCTGAGGAGGATCCTGTTTTCCGCGACCATCAATATCGTAGGATGTACGGACAATGACCTTATTGCCTTTTTCTCTAGCATTCGCAAAAGTGGAATTAAGAGCCGCCAAAGCGTCGTCTGTCAAAGGTTTGGAAACACCGTAAATCGTATCGCGGGGAGTCTTGCTAGAATCAATGGATTGTAAGCCCTTTTCGGAAAAGGCGGAAATGTCCACACGTAAATGAGTCAAAGGCTGAGAAATTCCAACAGCCTTATTGTCGGATTCCTTAAGGCGCAATCCCTGGGTACGATACCAGCCTCTGCCAGGATTATTCAGAGACTTTCTAGAATCACTATACTTCAAATCCTGCAACGCCAGGGCAGAGTTTTCAGCAAAGGCAGAACTTACCGCGGCACATTCCGCGGCAACTGCAACACAAATAAAATTAAGGATTCTCTTTAAACTCATTATTAACCCAAACTTTCTTCTAAATATATACTCCCCAAAAGAAAAAGGCACCCCGCGCAAGCGGGGCACCTTCCCTACATACCTAATTTTTATTCAAATCTAGGGTCAAATTCCCTTTTTCGTGAAGATGGTATTGCCGAACAGATTTCCGTTCTGCAGCACACGCATAATGTACATGCCATTCTTCATGTCACCAATGCCAATGCTGAAAGTTGCGCTGCCGGCATTCAATGTTTGAGCCTTCACCAGGCGGCCATCCATGGAGAAAATCTTCACAGCCACATTGTTCTGCAACGGAGAGCTAGCTTCGATCTGCAACACATCGGAATTTGCGCGGGCACGGAGCTGCGGCACAGAGCTTGCAACTTTTCGGCTAGCAACAATTGCGTCGGTCGTATCTTCTACAACAGGTTCCGGCTTCGGCTTGTTACGCAACAGGCGCACTCCGAAGATCCCGCCCACCATGCCGGTGCTTGCCTGGAACTTTACGGTAATCACCTTCTTGCCCTTCACCATTTCATCGGGAATGGGATACTTCACATTAACGAATTCATCCTTCTTCCACTTGTTGGAAATGTTTTCGCTGGCAAGTTTCTTGTCATCGATCATGATGTCAAAGGCGCGGTTGCAACCTTCGTTACCCCAGTAACGCACCATCAGGTCCAAAGAATCTTCGCTGTTGGTTTCCAGCTCGTAGCTAATGAATCCGCCGCTACCGCCGGAGCACTGGCCCGCATCGCGGTAGAATTCACCCTGATGATTTCCGGTAGAGGAATTTTCCTTCTGCATACGATGATCCGCCTCGGGCTGCTGTTCGCCAGGGGCCACCTTGTCTACCGTCTTTTCATCAAGAGCCAAGGCTTCTTCCTGTTCCTTCTTCAGCTTTTCAAGAACGGCAGGATCCGTCATCACCATCCAATACATCATGTAACGAGCATCATGAACTTCGTAGAACGGCTCCAGCAACAGGTTAGCATCCTTCTGGGCAGCGAACAAATAGGGAGCCTTGAAGTGCAAGGGTTCGCCCTTTACGGGGGTCAACTTAGAGGGAATGTCAGCCTTTTCACTGGCAAGCATGGGAGCTCCATCCAGAGACTGCAAGGCGCCACCTGCAATGTGGCTCCAGCGGCCATCATCAGCCACCAGGCCAGAGAGGCCCTCAGTACCAGTCTTTGCGCTGAGCACAATGGGTCCGTGGAGCAGCGCCACGTAATCGCTCATGCCACGCAGTTCCTCGATATGAGTGTGCATGGGGTAAAGAACTTCCACCACGTCGCCAGCCTTCACGGTGCCAGCAGAAACGTAGCTGGATACATCAGACTTGCTCACGACCGTATCGCCATTGACCACAACCTTGAATTCGTCGGCCTTCACCCAGTACGGATGACGCAGCATCATCTTGAAACTGCCGGCGCCGCTCACGGTAAATTTCGACACCTCACCCTTGGGGAACGCAGTTTCCTGGCGCACCTTGATTCCCTTTTCTTTCCAGTTCAATTCGGTGGCTGCATAAAGGTTCACGTACAGCGCGTCGTTTTCTTTAGTATAAATAAACTGGGCATATTTACCCGGGTTTTCCATGCCGGAGCCAACGCAGCACCACATACCTGCATTCACCTTGGAATACACGCGGTAATGACGGGGGCGTGCCGGAGTAAAGTAGCAGTAGCCACCGTGAGTCGGGTGAATTGTAGACAAAATATGGTTAAACAAGGCACGTTCATAGAAGTCCGCATACTTGGCGCTGGGAGTCATATGGAACAGGCGTTCCGTCAGCTTCAGCATATTGTAAGTATTGCAGGATTCGGGCCCTTCACGTTCCTCGATGTACTTGTTGTACTTGTCATATTCCGGGAAGTGTTCAGAAATACTGTTACCGCCAATGGCGATACTGCGCTTGTTCACCACAATATCCCAGAAGGTTTCAGCGCCCGCCTTATAAGTCTTGTCGCCGCTCAATTCTGCCACACGGGCAAAGCCCACCACTTTCGGCACCTGGGTATTGGCGTGTCTATTGGAAAGCACGTCGTTGTTGGAAGCCATGGCATTCAACAGCCACTTATGGGACCACTTCTTGGCCGCATCCAGGTACTTAGAATTCTTGGTAATTTCGTAAGCGTCGGCGTACACTTCGTTCATGCCGCCATATTCCGTACCCATCATGGATTCCATCTTGGAATCGTTAAGGCCGTTGGTAATGGTAATGCCCCAGTCGCAAAGGGCAAGGAACATGGTCTTGGCCTTGGAAATTCCGCCGTACATCCAGGCGTCACGCAGGCCAGCGTAAGTCTTGTGAATATTATACCAGGGAACCCAATAGCCGTTCTGTGCGCCGGCATCGCCGTTCTTGAATTTGAGCCACATGGACTTTCCGTTGGGAACGCCACTGATGTAGCCTACAAAGTTTGCGTCCTTGGAATTCTGCTTTTGGATGATTTCCAGTTCATCCACCACATATTCCATGCGCTTCTTGATTTCCGTATCGCCGGTAGCCGCATAATGCATAGCCAAGGCGCTCAAGTAGTGCCCCAGAACATGGCCATCCAAACCAGCCCAGTTGCTAAACTTGGTTGCCTTAGGCTTCATGCCCGCCTCTTCGTAGAAAGGCGCAATCAGTTTATCCGTATCGTAAGCCAGAAGGGTTTCGCCATTCAATTCCTGACGATCCTTCAAAGGACCATCCAGAAGTTTCACAGCCGACAACGGAAACATTTCCGTGTAAAGCTGATCCTGTGCAAAACCAAAATTTGCAGCAAAGGCCGCAATCCCAAGCGATAAGGCAACTACGCGAGCCTTTCCGCGAAAACCAACTCCGAACATAATTTGTCCCTCATATTATTCTACGTACACACACCAAGGGAACTTCCCCACCCTAAAAATTACGTCCGAAAAGGGCCTATATTCACCCCCCTATAGCAAACAGTTTTGCAATTATTGCAATAGCCGTACAACGAAAAAAGGCCTCGCAAAAGCGAGGCTCAAAATAATAATCAAAACTATTTCCTATTGTACAATTTATCAGCCTTCCGTTCCTGAATCATTTTCAGCTGTTCCTCGGTACAGAAGCCGGAAATATAAATTTTGGCCGTTCCCGATGTATTGAGGCGAACATAATTTGAGTCGTAAGTAACTTTCCAATCCAAATCGTGAAATTTATTTTGCAAACCAGCAATTTCGTTCGCCCACTCTTTTGTTTGTTCTACTTTAAATTCATTTGCAAAAATATACTCTCTATCAAAAGAAAACTTATTAGAACATTTAGAAGGCTTATTCTTATCAAACGAGGATGATCCCATAGGAACACCAAATGAAGACCAAGGATCAGAAATAAAAACGCCATACAAACCTGTATAAGAACAACGAATATATGAAAAAAGGAAAGGCTTGTTTTCTTTATATTTTTCTAGGTTCCACACATTTTTCTCATCTTTGACAAGGCAATACTCGCCAAAGACATCATTTGAAAGGGAATCGCCTTCAGCAAACGATATAACTATGCAAAAGAAAATTACAATACTAATACTTCGGACATTCATAACTATCGCTCCAACCGCCAATTCCATAATCCTTGGACTTGTTGATTTTTTAATAGAGGGTTTTCCGCAAGCCATATTCATTAATCTGACGTTTTAAATATACGAATGTTACAAATAAAAGAAGATATTCTCTACAATAAAAAAGACCCCGCCTTGGCGAGGTCCCTTTCAAAGTTTTCGCGCTATCCCGCGCGCGACCAATAAGTAAAATTACTTGGCGGGAGTATTAGCAATATTCAAGTAAATAGCCTGCAAGGCGCCAGCCACATAAGCCAGGGGAGCGTTCCAGTTAATGGCCACTTCGTTGGTTGCGTAGCTGCAACGGTTGTCGATGTAGGCCAGGGCCGGCTTGTCGGCAGCGGCATAGTTTTCGCACTTCCAGGATTCCTTGCCATCCAGGTTAATATCCTGCTTGCCAAGGTGCGGGCCACCCACCAGCATGCCAGGCACCGGATCGTCTACAAAGTCACCTTCGCTAGGACGGTGGTGAGGATTGCGGGCACTGCGATAACCGAAACCGGTCACATAGGAAATTTCCATGGGGTTCTTTCCGAGCAGGTAGTCCAGAACCTGCTGGGCGCCATCCACATAGCTCTTGTCGCCAGTCAGATAGTAGGCGTGGAGCAGCACCATGGCGTTGTTGGCCATTGCACTGTTGGAGCCCCAGTTCCAGCTCCAGGGGAATGCCGGCAGATGGTAACCGCTGGTATCGCCCACGGCACGGAGGTTGTTGGCCTCATCCATCACCACCTTCTTGGCAGCCTTGTTCAAGTCAGCACCGAAAGTGGCGCCGTCCATGGCCACGCGGAAAGCGGCAAGCATATTCACGTTGCCCCACCAGGCGCCATCGGGAGTAAACTTGTTAGCCTTCAAGTCAGCCAGATAGCCATTTGCAGCCTTGTCCTTCTGGCCGGCCACCACCTTGGCGCGGTAAAGTTCAGTTGCGGCCCAGCGGAATTCATCCTTGCCGTTTTCATCACCGGGAGCGTAGCTACCAGTCTGAACGTCATCAGGCTGCTTGTAAAAAGCCTTGGGATTCTTCTTGGCCCAGGCGTATGCCTTTTCGGCAGCCTTCAGGCACTGATCCGCATAAGCGGCGTCAAACTTCTTGTACACCACGCTGGCCTGAGCCATCACTGCGGCAAAGTCCAGAGTTGCGGTCACGTTCTTGATAATGGCATAACGGGGAGCGCCATCCTTTTCGGGCATCACGGATCCGCCGAACATCAAGGTAGTCACCTTGTGGTACACGCCGCCGTCTTCGTCCTGCATGGTCAGCATCCAGTCCAGATTATACTTGACCTCTTCAAGAATCAGGGGCATGTTCTTCAACTCACGGGGAATGTTCCAGGTGAGGGAGTCCATGTAGGTGGGGAAATTTTCATAAAGCTGCAGCAAGGTGAACACGGTAATGCCAGAATTCACCACATACTTGCCGTAGTCACCGGCATCGTACCAACCCTTGGAAGAATTGATAACCACATTCTTGCCAGCCTTGGGATGCTTCTTGCCCACGGACTTCTGGTAACCGGCAGCGGTACGTTCATCGGTACCGTAAACAATCACCTTATCGTCAGGATGGCCAGCAGCACGAACCCACTTTCCACCGTACTGAGCCTCGATAGGCATGCTGGCACGCTGGTAATAGAACCACTTGATGGCACCCTTGGCCAACTCTTCATAAACGCGATCGCCGATCACGATGGGGTTACCCAGATACTCGCCACCGCGATAAAGGCGGTAGGTACCCGGAGTCTTCACTGCAGAAAAATCATAGGTCTGGACTTCTTCCCCGCTGAATTCCCAGTCATAGACCATAGGGGCTTCCATGGTCAAAACGGTCTTTCCGTTCAAGTCGCGAACCTCAAGTTCGTTGGCATCGCTGCCCGGCACAATGGCCAACTTTTCGGAATTGGGGGTAAAACCCAGCTGGTTAATCAGAAGAGGGCCGGCAAAAGCGCTTGCAAGGGCACCGGCACCCAGGACAGACAATACAAGATTACACGTTCTCATATTGCTCAATATACTTATAAAAAAAGCGTTTGTAATAACCTCTCGCCACATTTGCGTTTTCAAGAGAAAACAAATTATTCCTATTAGGAATGCTTTTTATGGGTGGACGTCAGACAGGTCCCGCAAACTGGATAAAAAAAGCCCCGGCTCCATTTCCATGGAACCGGGACGTTTCAAAGTTCTAGTAGGAACTAGCCCTTCTTAGAACGCTTGCTGTTCTTGATCCATTCAGTCTTGTGGACTTCAGGAATATCGTCAAGCAGCTTCAGGGTGTGCGGTTCGCTGGTGTTGTCCAGAACTTCTGCAGGAGTACCCTGGTTCACGATCTTACCTTCGTTCATGATGAAGATACGGTCGGAAACGTAGTTGGCAAGACCGATATCGTGAGTCACGAAGATCACGGTCATCTTCAGTTCGTCTTTCAACTTACGAAGATAGTCAAGGATGTTTGCACGAACGCAGGCGTCCACCATGGAGGTAGCTTCGTCAGCAATCAACACCTTCGGGCGAAGAGCGAAGATACGGGCGAGGAGCATACGCTGCATCTGACCACCGGAAAGTTCGAAGGGATACTTGCCTTCGATATCTTCGGGCTTGACGTTCACAGCCATCAGGCCTTCGTCAACGCGACGACGGACTTCTTCCTTGGAGGGCTTATCCTTCAGGATGTTCAGAGCGTCTTCGAGCTGAGAGCGGATGGTAAAGAACTGGTTGAAGCAGCCAAACGGATCCTGGAACACGGACTGGACTTCGTTCCAGTGGTCCTTCAGGTTCTTGATGGGCTTGTCGCGATAGAGGAACTGACCGCGAGTGGGTTCGTACAGACCAAGCATGATCTTGGCGAGAACGGACTTACCGCAACCGGAACCGCCCACGATAGAGATGAATTCTTCGTCGTAAATGTCGAAGGAAACATCCTTCACGGCAGTCTTCAGGTTCTTACCGGCACCGAAGTCCTTGCTAATACGCTTGGCAGAAAATACAACGGGCTTATCACTTAGCATAATCGCACCTCACTTGACGATCGCCGACAATGCGGATTTCTTGAGTGTTCTTCTTGCAATCCGGGCAGGCCTTCTTGCAGCGGGGAGCAAAGCGGCAACCCACAATCTTGTTCTTGAGGCTAGGAGGAGCACCTTCGATAGCTTCAGGATGGCGGGTACGCTGAGAAGCTTCGGTAGAGAGCATAGCGCCCATCAAAGCCTGGGTATACGGGTGACGAGGATCCTTAACGATCTGTTCGGCAGTACCGTATTCCACGATTTCGCCGGCATACATAATGGCGATATTGTCGGCCACATGATAGAGCAGCGGAAGTTCGTGGGTAATGAAGATCATGGTGCTGAAGATACCCTTATCGAGAAGGTCGAAGATCATGGAGATCACTTCCTTCTGGGTAGAAACGTCCAGAGCGGAAGTAGGTTCGTCAGCAATCACCATCTGGGGGTTCAGAAGGGTAGAAATACCGATCACGGAACGCTGGCGTTCGCCTGCGGTCAGCTGGATGGGGTAAGAATTCAGAACGCGGTCAGTGTCCATGCCGAACAGGTCGAAACGTTCACGGAGACGAGCGTAGATTTCCTTCTGGTCCAGCTTCTTGCCGGGCTGCTGGTGAGCAGCGATCACGTCGGCAGCGATGTCCTTGATCTTACGAACCGGGTTCAGGGCGTTGAATGCACCCTGAGGAATCATGGAGACCTGCTGAGCCAAAACGTTGGCGCGCACGTCTTCGAGAGAACGGTTCATGAGGGATTCCATCTTGTCGCCGTGTTTCACGCGGACGTCACCCTTTTCGGGGTACAGCGGCGGAATGCACATGCCCATAAGGCCAGACACGAGAGTGGACTTACCGCAACCAGATTCACCAGCGATACCGAGGATTTCACCCTTCTTCATAGAGAAGGACACGTCGGTAACAGCGTGGGTCTTGTCGCCAAAACGACCCAAGTAATAGAGGCCGAGGTTTTCTACTTCAAATACATTTTCAGACATTGTTACCTCTTACTTGCGGAGACGCGGGTTGAAGACGCCTTCCATAGAAGTATTGATCAGGTAAAGTGCGAACACGGTCAAGGTAACGACCAGAGTTGCCGGCAGGAATGCGATCCAGATGGAGTCAGCAAGAGCGCCGTTATCCTTAGCCTGGTTCAGGATGATACCCAGAGAAGTGGTATCCACAGGGCCAAGGCCGATCATAGAAATGGAAGCTTCGGAAAGAATACCGGAACCCACCTGCATGATGAACACCATGAACACGTAGGAAAGCAGGTACGGGAGCACATGCTTGATCACGATGGTCAGGGTGCTAGCACCGTTGATACGGGCCAGGGAGATATGGTCACGGCTACGGAGAGAGGAAGCCTGTGCACGAACGGCACGAGCAGACCAGCTCCAAGCGGTAAGGCCAATCACCACGCCGATAAGAGTCAGAGAACGGCCATCCTTAAAGGCAGAGCTGATGAGCACGAGAATCACGAACTGCGGGATAACGATGAACAGGTTAGTGAACATGTTCAGGACTTCGTCAATCCAGCCGCCGCGGAAACCGCCAAACAGACCAATAAGAACACCGAGAGTAGTAGCAATGATACCGGCAAGGAAGCCCACATAGAGGGAGTTGCCGAGACCTTCGATCAACAGAGACACATAGTCACGACCCAGGTGGTCGGTGCCAAGCAGGTGAGCGGAGCTGGAACCGGCATAGGGGCCAGCCAGGATGTCACGGGCATGAGTGTCAACACTGTAGAGCAGCGGTCCGAAGACAGCGATCAACAGGGTGAGAACGAAGATAGAGATACCGACGACGAACATCGGAGACTTGAGAAGGTTTCTAAAGAGCTTTCCCATGATTACTTACCTCCCATCTGGAGACCGGCCTTAACACGCGGGTCGAAGACTGCGATCAGGACGTCAACAGCGAAGTTTGCAACGAGAACGCAGGTAGAGATCATCAAGGTGCAACCCTGGATGGTAGCGTAGTCCTGCTTGTTAATGGCGTCGAGCATAGCCATGCCGAGGCCCGGGTAAGAGAAGATCATTTCGGTAATGAGAGCACCGCCCACCATTGCACCGAGAGACTGGGCAAGACCAGTGAGCTGCGGGAGCATAGCGTTACGGAACACATAGCTAATGATGCGGCCTTCACGGAGGCCCAGCCACTTAGCATACTTCATGTAGTCGGTACCAAGTTCATAGATGGACATGGAACGCATACCGGTAGCCTGACCGGAAAGAAGGATGGGGAAGCAAGAGAAGAACGGCAGGATGTAGTACCAACCGACGCTCTTGAGGCAAGCCCAGGAGAAGGTGAATTCCTGAATATCCGGGCTCATGTTACCCACAGCCGGGAACCAGCCGAGAGTGATAGAGAAGAGAGCCACGAGAAGCATACCGAACACGAAGTACGGAACACCGTTCAGGAACATAGCAACCGGGAAGAACACCTTGTCGAAGATGCCGCGCTTGTAAGCAGCGAAAGCACCGAGAAGGTTACCGATGATCCAACCCAAGAGGATGGTGGGAGCCTGGATCAAGAGGGTCCACGGAAGAGCGTTCTTGATGATGGTGGTCACTTCAGTGTTGTTGGCATAGGACTTGCCGAGGTCACCCTTGAACACGTTGCCAATGTAAGCGAAGAACTGAGAAACAGCGGAGGAACGCTTGGGTTCGGTCTTCATCACGACTTCGTCGACCATGACGGTTTCCTGATGTTCGGTCTGGTACTGTTCCATGACAGCAACCTTTTCAACCTGGGCTACCTTCTTCTTGGTCTTCTTGTCCTTGATCATGACCTGCTTGCCCTTGGCATCCAGGACCGGCTTTTCTTCGAATACGGGCTTACCTTCAGCGTCAACCTTCTGACGTTCAGCCATCTTCGGAGTGCCGTCTTCATTTACGTCCTTGACGGTAACGGTAACTTCAGCACCGTTTTCGTCCAGCTTGGCAACCTTCTTGGTGACCATCTGGCCGTTTTCGTCAACTTCCGGTTCGTAAACAGGATTGCCCTGTTCGTCCAGTTCGGCCATGCCGAAAGAAACCAGGAGTTCGGCCTTCTTCTTCTGAGCTTCAGTCGGAGAAAGACCCTTACCGGCCTGACCCATGATGATGTCGACCGGGTCGCTACCGCCCACGCGGGGCAAAGCGAAGTTCAATGCCACTGCAAAGACGAAGGTCAGGAGATACCAGAACCCCTTCTGCAGGACATAGCGTAGCATAGGATATTGTTTAAGCATTTGTATTCCTTTTAACCTTTATTTTGCAAGCTTCAAGTTCCAGAGAATCTTGGTACCGGATGCAACCCAGGGGAGCTGGGCAGGAGCATACGGATTAGCGGCGGTGGGCCAGTTGGTCCATACGCGGTCGCTGAATTCGTAGAACTGTTCCGGCAAGTATACCAGCGGGATGGACGGCTGATCTTCCATGAAGATCTTGTTCAGTTCGCGGTAAGCCTTTGCGATTTCAGTAGAATCAGTCATCAGCGGAATTGCAGACAAAAGTTGGTCGACTTCCGGACGGTATTCAGGAGAACCCGGCTTGTTGTAACGGCCGATGTTCACGCCAGCCCAACCACCGAGGTCGGTCCAGTCACGAGAAGACATGATTTCGTTGAAGCGGCTCCAGGGGAGAGACGGAGTCACGTCGGCAACCGGCTTGTGCATAACCAGGTCGAAGTTGCCAAGACCCATAGCCGGCCAGTACTGACCACCATCCACGAAGCCTTCACGAATATCGATACCAGCCTTACGCATACCGTCAACAGCGATAGTGACCATAGCTTCCCAGTCGGTCCAACCGGCAGGGGAAGTGATGGACAAAGTCGGCAGACGTTCGCCCTTGGCATTTTCCATATGATCCAGAGTACCATCGTCATTGAACACAGACTTGAAGCCAGCTTCGGAGAGCATCTGCTTCACAGCATTCAGACGTTCAGCATCGTCGGTAATAGAGAGGTTTGCACCATACTTGGGCAGGTCTTCGTCAACGATGTACTTACCTTCCAGGTCGGTGGGCATGATAAGGCCAGCCTTCAGGGTGGAAGTATAGTTGGAGACTGCGAACTGACGGAGAGCAGTGTAGTCAATAGCGGTTGCGAGAGCGCGACGGAAACGCTTGTCGTTCAACGGTTCCTTAGTGGTGTTGATGACGAGCATGGGCATTGCACCCGGACGGAAATAAGGAGGTTCATCCCACCAAGTATGAACGCCGGCAGCAGCCTTACGGTTAATACGAGGAATGAAGCTCTGAGAAGCATCCAGGTTACCTTCGCGCATAGCGATGGTGTTATGTTCGTTGTTCTTGTAAATCGGGTGAACGATGTACTTAGGAGCAGGAAGCTGACCGTTATGGAGAGCGGCGTTGCCCCAGTAGTCGTCACGACGTTCAAGAATAATCTTGGTTTCGTTTGCAGAGCGGAGTGCATACGGACCGGACACCACGGGGTTCTGATCCATGGGCATCTTCTTCACTTCGTCCAGCCCCTTTTCCTTGATCATGGGTTCGAAGATGTGAGCCGGAGCGATACGGGTAGCCTGCAGCAAGTCACGAACGGTAAGCGGGTTGTTACGAGCCTGCTTGTTCACAATGAAGGAAAGACGTTCGGCAACCACACCTTCAGGTCCGTTCTTCAAAGTATCAACGTGAATTGCAGAAATCTGTTCAGCAGAGTTGATGGAACCGCGGAGAAGCATGAAGGTCACGTCGGTGGAGGTCACCGGCTTGCCATCGCTCCACTTTGCAGCGGGGTTCAAGTCAATAACGATACTGTCATTATTGGAAAGTTCTTCGACCAGGTGGCCCAGAAGATCTTCGATCTGACCGTTCAGGGAGTTATAAGTGATGAGCGGTTCATACATCAGGTTAAAGCGTCCACCTACCGGCCAAGATGCAGCCCAACTTTCTGCCAGGGGGTTGAAAGAACCCGGAGCAGAAGTCTGCTGGCCAGACAAGTAAAGCGTTTCCTGACGAGGCAATGCACCGCTAGCCAGTCCGCCTTCCGAAGATGCGTCGCCGCAGCCGGAGAGAAGCGCACCAGTTGCCGTAAGCGCAAGCGCCGTCCTGGCAATTGATTTCATTCCAATCATTTGTGTCCTCTTTAAGTAAGCTAAAAAAGCTTGTGTGAAAAAAATTCTCACGTAATATAGTTTTTAAAGAAAAATCTGTTTCCGAGTCAATCCGAAAATGCGTTTGCAACAGCAACCATGGCCAAAACAGCGAAATTTCGGGCCCTGCACGGCACTCAAAGTTTACGGAAGTTTACAAACAAGGACGTTTTGAGCGGTACCAAGGAATCAACCATCACACTTTCACCTATTCAAGGTATGCGGGACCTACCTGCGAACCCCCATTGTAAACAGGAAATTTCACAATCCCCCCCCCAGGAGGAACCTCCCTCCTCACAATCCTGGTGAAACTCCCCCACCCCCGTGTAAGCCCATCCCCGCAAACAAGCAAAATCTTTTTTGGCGGATGCAAATATTTTATATATAAAATTTCAGATAAAAGAAAATCATACTAAAAAAAAAGAAAGCCCCGACTTTCATCGGGACTTCCTTTAAGCTTTTTGCTCTAGAGAAGAATTACTTCTTAGCAGCCTTCTTAGCGCAAGCCTTCTTGCAAGCAGCCTTAGGAGCAGCAGCCTTCACAGCCTTGCGAGGATCACCGGCATAGACAGCGTTCTTGCCAAGTTCTTCTTCGATGCGGAGGAGGCGGTTGTACTTGCAGACGCGGTCGGTACGAGAGAGAGAACCGGTCTTGATCTGGCCAGCGGCAGTACCAACTGCGAGGTCAGCAATGAAGGTGTCTTCGGTTTCGCCGGAACGGTGAGAAACGATCGGAGCATAGCCTTCGTTCTGAGCGCGCTTGATAGCAGCGAGGGTTTCAGAAACGGAACCAACCTGGTTCACCTTGATGAGGATAGCGTTAGCGATGCCAGCCTTGATGCCTTCGTCGAAGATGGTCGGGTTGGTAACGAACAGGTCGTCACCCACGAGGTTGAGCTTGGAACCGAGCTTGTCGGTCATGACCTTCCAACCTGCCCAGTCAGCTTCATCCAGACCGTCTTCGATGGAGAAGATGGAATACTTGTCGATGAGCTTTTCATAGAGCTTGACCATGTCAGCAGACTTGAGGGTCTTCTTGGTGCTCTTCTTGAAGGTGTAGGTTTCCGGCTTGCCAGCCTTGGTGTTCTTGTCGCAGAATTCGGAAGAAGCAACGTCAAGAGCGATCTTGATGTCGGTGCCGAACTTGTAACCAGCATTGGTGGTTGCAGTCTTCAGAGCGTCGAGAGCCTTTTCAAGGGTCATAACGCCAGTGATTTCGTAACCGAACTTGTTCTTAGCCGGCTTGATGGAAACACCAGGAGCGAAGCCACCTTCGTCACCAACGGTGGTGTCGAAACCACCCTTCTTAAGGACAGCCTTAAGAGCGTGGAAGATTTCGGTCACCATCTGGAGACCCTTGGAGAAAGTCTTAGCGCCAACCGGAGCGATCATGAATTCCTGGAAGTCGATCGGAGCGGAAGAGTGAGCACCGCCGTTGATGACGTTGCACATCGGGCAGGGGAGAGAGAGCTTTTCGGTGCCGTGCATCTTAGCGATGTACTGGTACAGCGGCATCTTAGCGTCGTTAGCAGCAGCAACGCAAACAGCCATGGAAACGCCGAGGATAGCGTTTGCACCGAGCTTGTTCTTGAGCATGCGGTTGCCGTCGAGAGCGATCATAGCGTCATCGATTTCGACCTGCTTGGAAGGATCCATGCCGACGAGCTTCTTAGCGATCTTGGTGTTGACGTTCTTAACAGCGGTAAGGGTGCCCTTGCCGAGGTAAGTCTTCTTGTCACCGTCGCGGAGTTCGCAAGCTTCGCGTTCACCGGTGGAAGCACCACTCGGAACAGCGGCGTGACCGGTCACACCGTTTTCGAGGGTAACATCAACTTCGAGAGAGGGATTGCCGCGAGAGTCGAGGATCTGGCGGGCAACAACGGACTTAATTTTAGAAGCCATTTTATTTGACCTTTGGTTAGAGTGAAAAAATTTTCAACTGGGTATAATATAAAAAAAGTGATTAGTGGTTAGTGGTTAGTAGTTAGTAAAATGTTGAGAAAATGGGGGTGAAATCACTTACCCACTTGAGTCCCTCCCCAACGAACAAACAAACCTACAGCCCAATCTTTATTCGTATAGCGGAGGGATGCTCCCAAATCAATGTATGATGTAGATCTTCTTTCATTTTTTTTATAAACATAACGCAAACCGACATTCTCTACATAGCCCCACTCATCACTCCAGAACCAGCTTACCACATGGTGATAGTCAAACAAACCAAAACGCCCACCGTCCGTAAGACTCCAGTAGTTATTCCCCGAAATAAGTTCCAGCAAAACACCAAAGGGAAAAGCCGCTTTTTCGTGAACGCTCCCAGCAATTGCCATCAATATTCCAACAGGCCCCACGAAGAAAATGAATTCATCCGAAATAATCTGATCTGTTTTAAAATTCAATTCAAAGCGAATAGCACTGAATCCCACCGAAGCGCGCTTCTTGTTTAAAAAGCCCCACAAATCATCAAAAGACCCCATGCCTCCGATTAAGTCAATATCAAATATTGCCGGATTATCAACAGTTGCTATGTAGCTAAACCCGTAATGAAATCCTCCAGGCCACCAAGAATCACTAGCAGTTTTCATTCCGCTGGAAATATGCGGTTCCTCTTCCTGGGCTATTGCAGCCTGCGTACATGCAACAAGCAGTAGTATCGTAAAAAATCGGGTCATACAAATTAGAATGTAGATAAATTAAAACGTACCACACATGCCTAGAACCATCCAATGATTTCATTTTTTACTACGCACCAGGATCCGTTCTCTTTTCGTAGGTAAAATCTATCCATCGTAATAGAATAGCCCTCAACAAGAGCCAAGTCTCTATTTTCATTCACATATATTCCAGTCACCTTAAGTAGTCCCTCATTTCCATACATCGGAACGCCATTAGGAGTCAGGTCGCTAACAGGAATAATGTTGCCTAGAAACTTCTTTTTCAGGAGATTGCTTTCGTAACTCCAGGGAGACTCAAGCTCCATAAATACATCCAAAGCATACTTATCGGTCTCGGTCATCAAGAGTCTATTCAGATTCAAGGAATCCGCTACAACACACAGATTGCTCGCCACTGGACATTTTTCATAATGACAATCAATCTTTTTAACGTAAGCCTCTAATTCCTCAAAACCTCCAGCAGGAATTACTTTGTACACAACATCTACTTGTTCTGCAAAGTACAAAGAGAATTGCGCGTTTCGGTCAGAGCACTCACCTGGTTTATACAGAGCCAAGTAAATAGCCCTTAACTCGTCTGCAACGGGCCCCTGGGCAGCAGATGCAGCGCAGGTCAAATCAGAGCGCTGTTTCCATTTTTCAAAGAAAGGACGAGCAAGCAATTCCACGCTATCGTTAAAAGCCAGATCTTCATCTTCAGGCAAGTTGAACCTGTAGAGTTCGTAGGCCTTATTCAGCAAGGCGTAGGTGGAGTCAGCATCCAGTCCATCCTTCGTCTGTTGGAACAAGGCTCACTTGTGTAGGCGATCTTTCTCCACAGACTTTTCATGAGCCTCGTAGGCACGCCTTTCGGGCGACTTGCTGCATCCCGAAAAAAGCATGGATAACAGTAAAAATAGAATGGAGCTCGTTAAAATATCAGATACCAGCAACATGCGACACTTACCTTACGTGCTACTCTAGGATACTACAAAAGAAAAGGTTCCACTTTTCAGTGGAACCTTTTCTTCTAGGATATTCTTTACTATCGCAAGAATTAGAAACGGAAGTGAGCGAAAGCCTTGTTAGCTTCAGCCATCTTGTGAGTATCGTTCTTCTTACGAACAGCGTTACCTTCACCGTTCTTTGCAGCAACGAGTTCTGCAGAGAGACGCTGAGCCATGTTCGGTTCGGTGCGCTTGCGAGCTGCGTCGAGCAACCAGCGGAGAGCGAGAGCCTTGGCACGGTCCGGTGCGACTTCCATCGGAACCTGGTAGTTTGCACCACCGATACGGCGGGACTTAACTTCCAGCTTCGGCTTGATGTTGTCGAGGCACATTTCGAACTTTTCGAGAGCGGTTTCAGTACCTTCGATCTTCTTATCGAGAGTTTCGAGGGTGGTGTAAACGATCTGTTCAGCGATGGTCTTCTTGCCCTGCTTGAGAACAACACCAACGAGTTCGGTAACGAGAGTGGACTTGTAACGCGGATCCGGGAGGATGGAGCGATGGAGAGCCTTTCTTCTTCTAGACATAGTTTACCTCTTACTTCTTGGCCGGAGCGGCGCCTTTCTTCTTAACACCATACTTGGAGCGACCGTTCTGACGGCCGTTGACAGCCTGGGTATCCAGGGTGCCGCGGATGATGTGGTAACGAACACCCGGAACG
Organism: Fibrobacter sp. UWH5; assembly: GCF_900142505.1. NCBI lineage: Bacteria > Pseudomonadati > Fibrobacterota > Fibrobacteria > Fibrobacterales > Fibrobacteraceae > Fibrobacter > Fibrobacter sp. UWH5. Next base: position 27,430 of record NZ_FRBB01000024.1, read on the forward strand.
TCCTTCACACGACCACCGCGGATGAGCACGATGGAGTGTTCCTGGAGGTTGTGGCCTTCACCGGGGATGTAAGCGGTAACTTCCATCTTGTTGGAAAGGCGTACACGAGCGATCTTACGAAGAGCGGAGTTCGGCTTCTTCGGGGTGCTGGTATAAACACGGGTGCAAACGCCGCGCTTCTGGGGGCAGGACTTCAAGGCCACGGAAGCGGTCTTGTTGCTGATCTGTTCACGTCCGTTACGGACGAGCTGTTGAATAGTAGGCACTTTATTAATCTCCTAGATTTTGGAGTGCAAATATAGTTCTTATTTCCAATTATTTCAAGTACTTAGGATTAATTCTCCGAATCTTCTTCGTCGGAAGAACCGATTTCGTTATCCAGCATCTGGATTCCGTTGTCAGTTTCGTCCTCAAAATCAATCTGAGTACTCATAGGCCGAGCCGCAACATCCAGCTGAGCATCGGCATCATGCACCTCGACGTTCCTGAGGTGGCGTGCGCCGGTACCGCACGGAATCAGACGACCCATAATCACGTTTTCCTTAAGACCCATGAGCGGGTCCACGCAACCTTCGATAGAAGCGCGGGTAAGGATCTTAGTGGTTTCCTGGAAGGAACAGGCAGAAATGAAGCTGTCTGTTGCCAAGGATGCCTTCGTGATACCAAGGAGCATCGGCGTGTAGGTCGCCTCAGTCTTACCAACAGCGACCAACTGGTCGTTGATGGAACGCAGACGGGCCTTGGAAATTTCTTCGCCCGGGAGCAACTCGGAGTCTCCAGAATCCTTGATCTTGACCTTACGCATCATCTGACGAACGATACATTCGATGTGCTTATCTGCGATAGCCACACCCTGCAGACGGTAAACCGCCTGGATTTCGTTCACCAAGTGACGCTGGACTTCTTCAGGTCCAAGGACATCAAGAATATCATGGGGATCTACGCTACCATCGCTGATCTTCTGACCAGCACGGACACGGTCACCTTCATTAACCGCCAGATGGACACCACGAGGAACCAGCACCTTCACTTCCTGGTCATCCATCTTAATAATCACAACCTGATTGTTGCGGACTTCTTCACCGTAGCTCACCAGACCGTCGATCGGTGCGATGAATGCCTTGGACTTCGGCACGCGGGCTTCGAAGAGTTCTGCCACGCGGGGAAGACCACCGGTAATGTCGCGGGTCTTACCTGCGGCACGGGGAAGCTTAGCAACAGTCTGACCGACGCTAACCTTGTCACCTGCACGGACGGTAAGAATAGCGCCGTCAGGGAGCATGTAGTTACCAATCTTAGTGTTGGAAGAATCAACAATGGTAACTGCCGGGTGGAGGTCCTTCTTACCGTGCTGCTTATCGCTAATCACGGTCCAGGTTTCAACACCGGTAACTTCGTCGGTTTCGGCACGGTATGTACGGTTTTCTACCATATCCGTGAGAACAACCTTACCAGCAACATTACTGATAATGGGGCTGTTATACGGATCCCATTCGAACATGGACTGACCCTTAGTAACGGTAGCGCCATTTTCGACCTTCAGGATAGAACCGTAAGGAATCTGGTAACGACCCTTATTAATACCGGTCTTATCAAAGATAACGAGTTCAGCCATACGGCTGGTAACGATCTTCTGGCCTTCGTTTTCAACGGTTTCCACCATATCCAGTTCGACGTGACCGTCAACCAGAGCCTTCTTGTCGCTTTCGACAGTCAGACGGGAGGCTGCACCACCCACGTGGAAGGTACGGAGGGTAAGCTGAGTACCCGGTTCACCGATGGACTGTGCTGCGAGCACACCCACGGCTTCGCCCAGGTCAACAGGGCGACCAGAAGCAAGCATACGGCCATAGCACTTGGAGCAGATACCGGTGCGAGAATCGCAGGTCAGCACGGAACGCATCTTGATGTGTTCCAGACCGGTAGCGGTAATCTTAGCCAGGTCACGTTCGGTGACCAGTTCACCAGCCTTGACGATGACTTCGCCAGTCACCGGATGCTTGATGTCATCCACGGGTGCACGACCCAGGAGACGTTCTTCAAGAGCGATGATAGTATCGTCACCGTCCTTGAATGCAGAAACTTCGATACCGTTGGTAGTACCGCAATCTTCTTCGGTAACCACCAGGTCCTGTCCTACGTCAACCAGACGGCGGGTCAAGTAACCAGCGTCAGCGGTCTTCATAGCGGTATCAGCCAAACCCTTACGAGCACCGTGAGAGGAAATGAAGTATTCCATCACGTTCAGGCCTTCACGGAAGCAGGACTTAATCGGGTTTTCAATAACTTCACGACCATCCAGAGACTTGGTCGGCTTCTGCATAAGACCACGCATACCGGACAGCTGCTTAATCTGTTCACGGCTACCACGAGCGCCGGAATCAGCCATCATGTAAACGGGGTTGAAGCCATCGCGGTCACCGGAAAGGAGTTCCCACTGCTTGGCAGCAACGTCAGAAGTAGTCTTGGACCAAACGTCAACGGTCTGGTTGTAACGTTCACCGTCGGTAATCACACCGTCTTCGTACAGACCACGAATCTTGGAGATTGCGTCAGCGGCCTTGTCCAGCATTTCCTGCTTTTCCTTGGGGATCACCATTTCGGCGATAGCCACAGAGGAACCGGCGCGAGTTGCCCACTTATAACCGTTGGCCTTCAGATCATCCAGGTAGTCAACCGTTACGCGGTTGCCGGTACGACGGTACAGGTCATCGATGGACTTGGCGATAACCTTCTTACCGAAGGTTTCGTTTGCGTAGCCCAGGGCGTTGGGAACGAATTCGTTGAAGATGATTCGACCGACAGTGGTCTTAATAACGTTTTCTTCCTTGAGGGTAAGGAACTTCACCTTGTCGCCAGCCTTGACATTGACTTCAACATTGCCAAAGTCATCAGCTTCTTCGCGGAGGCAGACGCAATCCTTTTCCACAGCGCCGATGTAGATCTTGCGACCTGCAGGGAGCTTCAGGTATACGTAGGCGTTCAGGTCGACGCAGCCGTTTTCGTAGGCGCGGATGGCTTCAGCCGGATCGTAGAAGTGCATGCCTTCGCCCTTGCGACCCGGACGGGGCTTGGTCAGGTAGTACAGACCCAGCACGATGTCCTGGCCCGGCACAGCAATCGGCTGACCGGAAGCGGGGTGAAGAATGTTGTTGGAAGACAGCATGATGACGCGGCATTCCAACTGGGTTTCGAAAGACAGCGGAAGGTGGCAAGCCATCTGGTCACCGTCGAAGTCTGCGTTAAATGCAGTACAGACGAGGGGGTGGAGGCGAATTGCATTACCTTCAATGAGTTTCGGGTAGAAGGCCTGGATACCGAGACGGTGCAGAGTAGGAGCACGGTTCAGCATCACCGGATGGTCTTCGATAATCTGTTCGAGAATGTCCCAAACTTCAGGACGTTCTGCGTCCACATACTTCTTGGCAGACTTGAGGGTATATACGATACCTTCTTCTTCCAGGCGCTGGATGATGAACGGCTTGTAAAGTTCCAAAGCCATGCGCTTCGGGAGACCGCACTGGTGCATGCGAAGTTCCGGGCCAACCACAATAACAGAACGGCCGGAGTAGTCAACACGCTTACCGAGGAGGTTCATACGGAAGCGACCCTGCTTACCCTTCAGGAGTTCAGCGAGGCTCTTCATGGGACGTGCGGAACCGGCACGGGCCGTGCGACGGCCACTGTCGAACAGCTGGTCAACAGCTTCCTGCAACATACGCTTTTCGTTGCAGAGAATGACGTTCGGGGCACGGATATCAATCAGCTTCTTCAAGCGATTGTTACGGTTGATCACGCGACGATAGAGTTCGTTCAAGTCGGAAGTTGCGAAACGGCCACCTTCCAGGGGAACGAGAGGACGCAGATCGGGCGGAATAACCGGAAGTACGTCAAGAATCATCCAGGACGGCTGGTTTGCGAGCAAACGAGCTTCGTTAGGATACTTGACACGGAATTCTTCGTAAGCGTCTGCCACGATGAAGTTTTCGTGGGAAGCTTCGTAGGAAGCCTTGAATTCTGCAACGGCTTCGGCGAGGCCACGGAGCCAGGGCTGCTGAGCGTCCTGCTTCATTGCCTTTTCCGGATTTTCGTAGTAGTCGCGGAAGCTTTCGCGCTGAGACTTCAGGAAGGCGTCCACAACCTTGAGGCGCTTGAGAGCGTCATCCTGCTTGGTCTTGGACTTGGACTGAGCCTGCACGCGGAGGTCAGCAGAAAGTGCAGCCAGATCAACGCGGTCGAGGAGCTGCTTAATAGCGGAAGCACCCATCTTGGCGTCGAACTGACGACCTTCGTTGGAAAGGTCCTGATACTGAGCTTCGTCAATGAGAGTGTTGGGTTCCAGATCGGTGGTACCCGGATCGATCACTACATACTTTTCGTAGTAGATGATGTTGTCCAGATCCTTGGTGGAAAGGTTCAGGAGAGCACCGATAACACAGGGCTGGTTACGGACGAACCAGGTGTGAGTCAGAGGAATGGCCAATTCGATATGGCCCATGTACTTACGGCGTACGTTGGAGTGAGTCACTTCAACACCGCAACGGTCGCAAACCACACCCTTATAACGGATGCGCTTGAACTTACCGCAGTTACATTCCCAGTTCTTAACAGGTCCGAAGATCTTTTCGCAGAAAAGACCATCCTTTTCGGGCTTGAAAGAGCGGTAGTTGATGGTTTCCGGCTTGGTCACTTCACCATGGGACCAGCTGCGGATCATTTCCGGAGCGGCGAGGTGAATCGAAATATCGCCAGAATTGTCGCGTTCAATTTCTTCGACCATTTTACTTATCTCCATTGGTCTGAATATTGAGACCCAAAGAACGAACTTCGCGGATCATAACGTTAAAGGATTCAGGTACACCCGGCTTCGGAGTGTTCTGGCCATGAACGATGGCATCATAGACCTTGGAACGGCCCTGGACATCGTCAGACTTGACGGTGAGGAGTTCCTGCAAGGTGTATGCGGCACCGTATGCTTCCATTGCCCACACTTCCATTTCACCGAAGCGCTGACCACCGAACTGGCTCTTACCGCCAAGAGGCTGCTGAGTAACCAGTGCGTAGGAACCGATAGAACGAGCATGAATCTTGTCGTCTACCAAGTGGCCCAGCTTCAGGTAGTACATGTAACCGATAGTCACGGGGTTCAGGAAGGCTTCGCCAGTCTTACCGTCGTAAAGCTTTGCCTTACCGATAATCTTGCCGTTGTCCGGATCCATTTCGTAGTTAACGATGGGGTTCTTTTCGTAGGCCTTCTTCAGTTCTTCACAAATGTCTTCGAACTTGGCACCGTCGAACACGGGGGTGGTCACCTTGAAGCCGAGAGTCTTTGCAGCCCAGCCCAAGTGCACTTCAAGCACCTGACCGATGTTCATACGAGAAGGCACGCCCAGCGGGTTCAGAAGGATCTGAAGCGGACGACCGTCTTCGGTGAACGGCATGTCTTCGACCGGAACGATCTTGGACACAACACCCTTGTTACCATGGCGACCTGCCATCTTGTCACCGATGGAGAGGCAACGCTTCTTGGCGATGTAAACCTTGACGGACTTGAGAACGCCCGGCTTCAGTTCGTCGCCCTTAGTCACCTTGTCAATTTCCTTTTCCATGGTGCGGGTAAGGGTATCCAGATTGTCGCGTGCAACGAGGACGAGAGTCAGGACCTGTTCCTGGAGTTCGTCATCGCCCACCACGAAGGTAGAGGCCGGAGAAACCTTGGTCACGTCGATAGCGGCCAGGTTCTGTTCGGTATAGGTCTGACCTTCGCGAATCAGGAGTTCATGGGTTTCATTGTCCATCACCTTGCCGGCAGCCTTACCGCCGAGAAGTTCGAACAAGTGTTCGGAGCAAGCAACCTTGATCTTGTCGATCTGAGTCTGGAAGTTGCTACGGATTTCGTTAATGGTTTCCTGATCCTTTTCCTTGCTGTTCTTGTCAGCCTTGTCCTTCTTGCTGAAGACGCGGGTTTCAAGAACGATACCCTTCATTCCCGGAGGAGCCTTCAGAGAAGAATCGCGGACGTCGCCAGCCTTTTCACCGAAGATGGCGCGGAGGAGACGTTCTTCCGGAGAGAGTTCGGTTTCGCCCTTCGGGGTAACCTTACCGACGAGGATGTCGTCTGCGGTGACTTCAGCACCGACACGGACAACACCGTTTTCGTCCAGGTTGCGGAGAGCTTCTTCACCGACGTTAGGAATTTCACGGGTCAGTTCTTCAGGACCACGCTTGGTTTCACGAACTTCCATTTCGTATTCTTCGATATGGATAGAAGTGAAGGTGTCCTTAATAGCCAATTCTTCGGAAATGATAACTGCGTCTTCGTAGTTATAACCATTCCACGGCAAGAAGCCGATGAGGATGTTCTTACCGAGAGCCAGTTCACCGTGGTCGGTGGACACGCCGTCAGCCAGCACGTCGCCAGCCTTGACGAAGTCACCAACGTTGACGATGGGCTTCTGGTTAATGCAGGAATCCTGGTTGGAACGTTCGAACTTACGGAGAACGTATTCGTCGATAGGATCCTTGCCGAGGAATTCATAGTCTTCGCCGAGACCGGTCAGCGGAACGAAGGAACCGTCAACCATGTTACCGCGCTGAACAGTGACGTTGCGTGCGTCAACGAAGGTAACCATACCGTCGTGCTTTGCACGGACAACGGTACCCGAGTCGAGAGCGGCGCGACGTTCCAGGCCAGTGCCCACAACGGGAGCTTCTGCACGGAGCAGAGGCACAGCCTGACGCTGCATGTTAGAGCCCATCAAGGCACGGTTAGCATCGTCATGTTCGAGGAACGGAATAAGACCTGCAGCCACAGACACGATCTGCATCGGGGCCACGTCCATGAGGTCGATACGTTCGGTTTCGTTGTCTTCGGGTTCGAAGGAATCCTGACGCATAACGTGGACATATTCGCTCTTGTCGCGGACGATGACGTAGCCGTCCATGTCGCCCTTGAAGCGGTTGTCTTCGTCAAGTTCGGTAGAAGCCGGAGCAACCTTGAAGGCGTCTTCTTCATCTGCAGTGAGGCAGGTGATGTAACTAGAAACGATCTGTTCGACAACGTCGCCAGCCTGTTCGTAGTCGGGAGTGCCTTCGAAGTTTTCAACGGTGAAACCGTTGCGGTAGTAAGTAACCTGACCTTCGGTGTCCTTGAATGCGAATACCTTGTTCACAAAACCATCGAACAGGTCACGCTGGGTGTTGTCCAGGTTCATACGAACAAAGTCTGCCTGCTTCTTGGAAAGTTCGAGTTCCAGGAACAGGTGCGGATCGTGTACGAAAGCCTTGAAGATACCGAAGTGCCACTTGGCTTCCGGAACCTTTACAATGTTGCCCTTGGCATCCTTGAAGTCAACGAGGCCCACGATACGGTACGGGGTTTCGATGAAGCCGAAGTGGTTAACCACGGCGAAGGATGCGAGAGAGTTGATAAGACCGATGTTCGGACCTTCCGGAGTTTCGATCGGGCAGAGACGGCCGTAGTGAGTGTAGTGCACGTCACGGACTTCGAAGCCTGCGCGTTCGCGGGAAAGACCACCGGGGCCGAGAGCGGACAGACGACGCTTGTGAGTAAGTTCAGAAAGCGGGTTCATCTGGTCCATGAACTGGGACAGCTGGCTGGAGCCGAAGAAGGCCTGCACAACAGTAGACACCATGCGGGTGTTCACCAGTTCGCGAGGAGTGGTCTGTTCGTCTTCGCCGTGGAGAGTGAGGTTTTCACGGATCACACGGGACATGCGGGACAGGCCCACAGAAATCTGGTTAGCAAGAAGTTCGCCAACGGAACGGGTACGACGGTTGCCCAAGTGGTCGATATCGTCGAGAGCGTAACCTTCGGTGCCGTTGTAGAGACCAACCATGTAGACGATGATGGCGAGGAAGTCTGCCTTGCTCATGGTCATGGTGGTGAGGGACGGGATCTTGAATTCCGGGCCCTGTTCTGCGAGCACGCTGCGAATTTCAGCCTTGCTGTAAATCTTGGAGTTCAGGCGGTAACGACCGACTTCACCAAGGTCATACTTATGAGGATCGGAAATGAACTGGCTGTCGAAGTAGATTTCGGCAGTGCGCATATCCGGAGCTTCATCCTGCTGCTGGTGGGTCACGGAGTAGATAGCCTTGAGAGCATCTTCGCGAGACTTGGTCTTGTCTGCAGCCAGGGTGTAGTGGATGAGGAGGTTGTCTTCTTCCTTGGAGAGGAGGACGATCTTCTCGACGCGGTTTTCGATGAGGCGGCTCAGCTTCTTGTCGTCGATAACAGTGTTTGCTTCGAGGATGATTTCGCCGGTAGCTTCGTCGATGACGTCTTCAAATACAATGCGGTCGATGAGAGCGCAGACACCGTTTTCGTCGTACTGTTCAGCCATTTCTGCAACAACGACTTCGTCGGTCTTCTTGTAGAAGAGCTTCAGGATGTCCTGCGTGGTTTCGAAACCGATGCAACGAAGCATGGCGGTTGCAGCCAACTTCTTCTTGCGGTCGATAATGAGGTAAAGGATGTCGCCTTCGGTGTTGAATTCAACCCAGGCGCCGCGGTGCGGGATAATACGGCTCTTGTAGTCGTCACGACCGGAAATCTGCATTTCCTTGTCGAAGCTGACACCGTAGGAACGATGCAACTGAGAAACGACAACGCGTTCAGCGCCATTGACGATGAACGTACCGTTTGCGGTCATGATCGGGAGGTCGCAAACCAGAACGTCATTCTTGACTTCTTCCTTGAGCTTGCGGTCTTCGCCGTCTTCTTCAAAAATCTGCAAAGACAGAGTGGCGAACATTTCCATGGAATAGGTAAGTCCACGTTCGCGGCACTCGGGGATGCTGTATTTCGGGATACCGAAATAGTAACCTTCGTAATTAAGGGAATAGAGACCCTTGACGTCAGTAATTGGGAAAATGTCCTGGAACACGCGTTCCAAGCCAACCTTGAGACGTTTTTCTTGCGGAATATCCTTCTGGAGGAATTGCTCGTACGAAGCCTTCTGGACTTCAATCAGGTACGGGAGTTCCAACTGGAATTTGTTGGAGGAGTATGACTTTCTCTCCGTGGTCATTTGAAATACCTCATCCGGTAAAGAGCTAAATGTTGGCACCAAAGGTAGAAAAATATTAAGAATGACTATCTTCTTGACCTTGTTGCCATGGGCTTTTTTCGGTAGAAAAAGCAGAAAATCTTAATACACCAAAAGCCCGCACGAAAGTGCAGGCGATTGGCGTATAAAAGATTCAGTGAAGTGAAAGCATTACTTCAGAGCGACCTTTGCTCCGAGATCTTCCAGTTCCTTCTTGAGCTTTTCAGCGTCAGCCTTCGGCATAGCTTCCTTAACGACGCTGTTGGCCTTTTCGACGAGGTCCTTAGCTTCCTTAAGGCCGAGACCGGTGATAGCGCGGACAGCCTTGAGGACGTCCATCTTCTTAGCACCGCATTCGACGAGGATGACGTCGAATTCAGTCTTTGCTTCTTCAGCAGGAGCAGCTGCAGCTGCCATAACTACGGCGCCACCAGCAGCGGCTTCAATGCCGTGGGTTTCCTTGAGGTAGTCAGCCAAAGCCTTGGCTTCGAGAAGGGTAAGACCAACGATTTGATCGCCCAATGCCTTGATATCAGTTGCCATGATGTGTTTCTCCGATTATTCCGTTTAAATTTTTTGGTTTGTGGTTTGTTGTTAAGCTTCCGGTGCGGCTTCAGCTTCTGCTGCAGGTGCTGCTTCGGAGCCCGATGCTTCTTCCAGCTTTTCCTGGAGGGTCTTGATCTGACCAGCGATAGTGGAACCAGGTCCGAGAGCGATGGAGACGATCATTGCGATCATACCCTTGCGATCCGGAATCTTAGCGAGGTTCACGACTTCGGTGCCAGGCATCGGCTTACCATCGAGGTAAATGCTCTTGGCGATCAAGAAATCGGGGTTAGCTTTGTGGAATGCTTCAATTTCGCGAGCCGGCAGAAGAGGATCTTCTTCGAAACCAACCATGACGGAAGTTGCGCCAGTCAGCTGGTCTTCGAGACCTTCTACACCGAGAGCAGCGAGCACGCGCTTGAGAAGAGTATTCTTCACAGCCTTGTACTGCACGCCCTTAGCGCTGAGGGACTTGCGAAGGGCATTGTCCTTTTCAACGGTCAAGCCTTGATAGTTGAGCAGGTAGACAGCGGTAGCACCCTTGAAGGATTCTACGAGAGCGTCCACAGTCTGTTGTTTTTTAACTACAGCTTTCATGGTATCTCCTAGCGTGTCAGTGCCATATCAAGTTTAATGCCCGGAGCCATAGTTGCGGACAACGTAAGGCTCTTAATATAGGTGCCCTTAGAAGATTGCGGCTTAGCCTTGACAACAGAGTCGATAACAGCCTTGGTATTTTCAACCAGCTGATCGAGGCTGAAGGAGAGCTTGCCAACGGGGGCGTGAACGTTTGCACCCTTGTCGACGCGGTATACAATCTTACCGGCCTTCAGTTCCTTGACGGTCTGTGCAACGTTAACGGTCACAGTACCAGCCTTGGGGGACGGCATCATACCACGGGGGCCAAGAACGCGAGCCACCTTACTAATCACCGGCATCATGTCGGGAGTAGCAACGACGGCGTCAAAGTCCAGCCAGCCTTCCTGAATCTTCTGAACCAAGTCGGCACCACCAGCGTAGTCAGCGCCAGCGTTCTGTGCAACTTCAATGTTATTGTCCTTGCAGAAAACGAGAACGCGAACCTGACGACCGGTACCATGCGGAAGCACGACAGTGCCACGAACCACTTGGTCGGAATGTTTTGGGTCCACACCGAGATTGAAGTGGATTTCGACAGTCTGGTCGAACTTCAATTCGGACTTTTTAAGGATTTCGATTGCTTCATTCAGACCGTAAGCTTTGTTACGTTCGATGGATTCAGCAATCTTTTTGTATTTTTTTCCTCTGAACATGAAATTTTCCTGTCAGATACGTAACGGTGAATTACCTGCCTCAGTCAACCACTTCAACACCCATGGAGCGGGCAGTACCAGCAACCATGCGCATAGCGGCTTCGAGGTCGATTGTGTTTAGATCCGGCATCTTCTTTTGGGCGATTTCCTGGATCTGGGCCTTGGTGATCTTGCCAACTTTCTTACGGTTGGGTTCGCCAGAGCCACTTTCAATGCCGACAGCCTTCTTGATGAGGGCCGGAACCGGCGAAACCTTCGTGATGAAGGTAAAGCTCTTATCAGCGTAGACGGTAATAACCACGGGAATAATCATTCCCTTGGCATCCTGAGTCTTAGCGTTGAACTGCTTACAGAACTCCATAATGTTCACACCCTTCTGACCAAGGGCGGGACCTACCGGAGGAGCCGGATTAGCTGCACCACCGGGAATCTGGAGCTTAATATAACCTGTGATTTTCTTTGCCACTGTATTATCTCCGTTTCAAAAACCGTACGTTATGCGTTGTCGGATTCAACCTGGTTAAAGGCGAGTTCAACAGGTGTAGAACGACCGAACACAGTTACCATGACCTTGATCTTGGCATCCATGATTTCGTCTACGACGCCCACAAAGTCCTTGAAGGGACCTTCCTTGATGCGGACATTTTCGCCAATCTTATACGGAATTTGGATCACGTCTCCGGAATCACTAGGATCAACTCCCAGAAGACGATCGACCTCGCTCTGTGCTAAAGGAATGGCCACGCGCTTAGTCGGGGTCATTCCCAAGAAATGGGTGACGCCATTAATGTTCATCACCAAATGCTGGGTGAGCTCGTCCAGCACCATTTCAATAATAACGTAAGTCGGCATCATGTTCTGGACAGAAACGTGACGACGACCGCGAACTGTAGAAGCCACTTCGCGAGTCGGTACGATAATCTGACCGAACTTTTCTTGAACGCCTTCGCGTTCAATCATCTGCTCGATACGTTTCTTAATGTTGTTTTCTTGACCGGAAAAGGTGTGAATGGCATACCAACGCATCATAATTAACCTCTTCCCATAATCTTGTCAACGATCCAAGAGAGACCTACGTCTAACCCAGCAATATATACACCCATAACGACGCTGAAAAGCATCACCACCATGGTAGAACCTTTAAGTTCTTCCCAAGTGGGCCAAGTAACTTGCTTCAATTCTTGGATGGATTCTTTGATATATTGCTGAATCTTACGCATAATGACTCCAGGAAGTGAGCAGGTCGGGAGGGACTCGAACCCCCAACCAACGGTTTTGGAGACCGTGACTCTACCAATTGAGCTACCGACCTATTCGGACTTCCTTACTTGGTTTCCTTGTGAACGGTATGCTTGCGGCAGAACGGGCAGTACTTCTTGTATTCTACGCGAGAAGGATGAAGACGCTTATTCTTGTCGCAGTCATAATTGCGCTGATTGCATTCGGTGCATTCGAGCGTGATGAGTTCTCTAGGCATTATATATTATCCGATTACTTGATGATTTCGGTTACAGAACCAGCACCAACGGTACGGCCACCTTCACGGATAGCAAAGCGGAGCTGCTTTTCCATTGCGACGGGAGCGATCAGAGTGGTGTGGATAGTGACGGTGTCACCCGGGGTCACCATTTCGACACCTTCCGGCAGCTGGATGGTACCAGTAACGTCGGTGGTGCGGAAGTAGAACTGGGGACGATAGCC
>NZ_FRBB01000027.1:0-25270 GCF_900142505.1 Fibrobacter sp. UWH5
ATGAGCGTAGACATCAGCTGCCGCAAGTTTTCACGGGATTTGGGATTGTCTCGGGTGTACACGTACTTGAAGGCGCAATCCGCCAATAGAGACGCGATTTCCGTTTTGGGGGATTCGTTGTTGCCGATGATGTTTGTTGTTTTTTGTGTGGGCATATTATCTCCTATAAGAAAAAACACTTGATTAACTCAAGTGTTCAGGAGACTGTTCGTAACGCTCGGGATGAATATTAGAATTTATCTAAAATTTGGCAAGAGTTACTTTGTTAAAAGAATGTAAATTCAGGAGCCTCGATTTCGATGCGTAATCAGAATGACACGCTTCGCGTGCCTATTAGATTAGTGCTCGATATTCTTCAGGCGGTTGTAGGCGTCGAAACTGCAGGATTGTCCTACAAAATTGTGAGACGTGATGATACCTGCCTGGTTGACGTAGAATGTTGCAGTGCAATCTTCGCCGGCACGGAATATTGCCCGGTAGGAACCGTCTTCGGCTTCCTGCTTTTCTGTAGGCTCGCCCCAATGATCTTCAAGCATCAGGAACTTGTGGCCGTCCCAATAACGGGCGGCTGATATACCGGAAGCGGCACAGCCTTGCATCAAGACTACAGCAGCTGCAGCAGATATTACAAAAGCGATTTTTTTCATAAGTCTCCTTTTAAATTATTCCCTAATATATCTTTTTTTTGAAAAGGTTTGAACAAAAAAACAGTGGCCTCGTCCGAGGTCACTGTTGCTGTGTTTTTTTGCAATCTCTAGGGAAGCGAAGCTTACTTCTGATTCTTCTTGAACCAGTTGATGAGCTGGTTGGTGGAAGAGTCGTGCTTGAGTTCGGTGTCAGCCTTCAGTTCCGGGAGGATCTTCATGGCCAGCTGCTTACCCAGTTCAACACCCCACTGGTCGTAGCTGTTGATGTTCCAGATAACGCCCTGGGTGAAGATCTTGTGTTCGTACATGGCAATGAGAGCACCGAGACGTTCCGGAGAAACGTAGTCCATCATGATGGAGTTGGTGGGCTTGTTGCCTTCGAACACCTTGTGGGGAGCGAGGAAAGCGATTTCTTCTTCAGACTTGCCAGCCTTGCGGAGTTCTTCTGCAGCCTGTTCCTGAGTCTTGCCGTTCATGAGGGCTTCGGGCTGAGCGAAGAAGTTGGAGAGCAGCTTCTGGTGGTGATCGCCAACTGCGTTGTGGCTGTTTGCTGGGGCGATGAAGTCGCAAGGAATCATCTTGGTGCCCTGGTGGATCAGCTGATAGAAGGCGTGCTGACCGTTGGTACCCGGTTCGCCCCAGAGGATCGGACCAGTCTGGTAGTCGACGCGGTTGCAGTCGCGGTCAACGAACTTACCGTTGGATTCCATGTCGGCCTGCTGGAAGTAGGCGGCCAGGCGATGGAGGTACTGGTCGTAGGGGAGCATAGCGTAGCTGGATGCACCGAAGAAGTTGTTGTACCAGACACCGATGAGGGCGAGGATAACCGGCAGGTTCTTGTCGGCAGGAGCAGTCTTGAAGTGCTGATCCATTTCGTAAGCACCCTGGTGGAGCTTCATGTAGTTATCGAAGCCGATGCGCAGGGAGATGGACAGACCGATTGCAGACCACAGAGAGTAGCGGCCGCCAACCCAGTTCCAGAATTCGAACATGTTGGCCGGGTCGATACCGAAAGCAGACACTGCTTCGGTGTTGGTGGAAAGAGCAACGAAGTGCTTGGCGATGGACTTTTCGTCGCCGTTGAAAGCCTTGAGAACTGCAGCCTTGGCGGTTTCTGCATTGGTCATGGTTTCGAGGGTGGTGAAAGTCTTGGAAGCGACGATGAAGAGGGTTTCTTCCAGGTTGACCTTCTTCAGGGTTTCTGCCATGTGGGTGCCGTCGATGTTAGAAACGAAGAACACTTCGGGAGCGTTTTCGCCAGCATAGGGCTTGAGGGCTTCGGTAACCATCACCGGGCCAAGGTCAGAACCACCGATACCGATGTTCACCACATACTTGATGGACTTGCCGGTATGGCCCTTCCAGGAACCGTTGCGGACCAGGTTGGTGAATTCTTCCATGTGCTTGAGAACAGCACGGACTTCGGGCATAACGTCCTTGCCGTCGACGCAGATAGGATCGTTACCCTTGTAGCGGAGAGCAGTGTGGAGAACTGCACGCTTTTCGGTGGTGTTGATCTTTTCGCCACCGAAGTACTTAGCGCGGATTTCTTCGAAGTTGGCAGACTTCAGGAGGTCCTGGAGCTTGGCCATGGTTTCGTCAGTGATGATGTTCTTGGAGTAGTCCAGGAAGAGGCCGCAAGCTTCGGCGCTGAACTTGGCAGCGCGGCTGGGATCCTTGGCGAAGAGTTCCTTCATGTGCCAGGTCTTTGCAACTTCGGAGTGGGCTTCGAGAGCCTTCCATTCCATAGAATCAGTCAGTTTAGACATAGTTTAATCCTTTCCGCTAGGCGGGAGTTAAATACGGGCGGAAATATAGAAAAAGTTGGAATAAGACAATTTCTAATATTCCAACCCCTAATACTCGTGGATGGAAAGTCCATAGATTTCTGTGACGAAACTCACCTCAAGAATGGAGAAATTTTGTAATTTGTAAAGACAGGGATGGGAAACCCTGTGGTGTAAAGGAAGGTATTATGGAACAGCGTTTTCAAGATGAGACGCATACTGAGACAAAGCAGTATGGCCCGAAGGTGGAAGCCTTCATCAGCGGCGTTCTCGCTGTTGCGACGGCCCTCCTGGTAATATTCGCCTTCGTTTAACAATTAGACTTTAACATTTAACGCACAACAAAAAATTTAACGGAAAAGGCCCCGGCAATTGCCGGGGCCTTTGTTGCTTATCAAGGAAATTCGTCTGTTATTCCCGGGGTTCGCCTTCGAACTTGGGGCCCATATCGGGACCCATGCCGGGCTTAGGACCATGACCCTTGTGATCCTTGAACTTCTTCATGGCTTCCTTGTGGAAGGCACGGAACTTCTCGCGCTGTTCCTTGGTCAGGATCTTGTTCAGGGCGGCGATGGAATTGATGCGGTGGTCCAGCAGGGCCTTGTCGGCAGACAGGACGTTTGCCTTTGCCGTTTCGATGGCCTTGATGTCTTCGGTGTTCAGAGCTTCGCCCAGGGCCTTTTCTGCCTCGAACTTATTCTTGCGGAGGGTCTTCAGGGTTTCCTCGGCTTCGGTGCGGTTCTTTTCGAGGGCTACCTTCTGGTCGGCGGAGACCTGCAGCAAGGAGTCCATCATTTCGCGGTCAGGACCGTTAGGACCGTGGGGGCCTCTGTGACCCTTGGGGCCGTGCTGGCCCATGGGGCCCTTCATTTCCGGGGGAGGATTCTTACCGTCAAATCCCGGAGGCGGCGGCATCATGCCCGGTTGGAAGCCTTCCATGGCCATGGGGCCCTTGGGGCAGGGTTTCATGCATACGGATCCTGCGAAGAATCCGGCGGAGGCGGCGAACACGATGAGGCTTGCGATAAAGAGTTTTGCTGATCCTTTCATTATTTTGCGTCCTTATAGAAATAGCTGAGGGTTACGTTTTCGTCCAATGTGTCAAAATCGTCGTTGTCGTTGTCGCTGCCCAGACCATGATACCAGCTGGATACCTCGGTAGAAGTAATGGTGCTGATGGAAATATTCTCGGAGGTGTTGGAGAATGCGGTCATGAGAACGCTAATACCGATCAGCACCAGGCTTGCGGCCAGGGGGATGGCACTCATGATGCGGAAGGGGATGAGGTTGCTGGGCAGGGCGTCTACCTTGCTGGAATCCGCGTCCAGGCGGGCGCAGACTTTTTCCCAGGAGTCTGCTCTTGGGGTGAGCTGTTCCAGACTAGAAAAATCAAGCTTGTTTTGCATGGTGGATTCGCTCCCTTATAAAGTCTTTGATACGGTGGCGGGCTCGGCTGAGTTTTGCCTTGATGGTTCCTTCGGGGAGGTTGTAAACCTCGGAAAGGTCCTTGATGTCTAAATCTTCGGCATCCTTGAGCCAGAGCATGCTTCGTGTTTCGGCGGGTAAGGTGTTCAGACCTTGGGACAGAAGTTCCGGATCGTAATGCTCGGCTTCGTTCTGTGTGTGGCCCGGAATGTCAATGTTCTCGCCTTCGTTCTGGCCTAGGGCCTCTTCTATAATGAGGAGGGCGTTTTCGCTTTCCAGTTCGCTATGTCTTTTTTGCGCTCTAAGTTTCATGAGGCAGGCGTTTACGGTTAGCTTGTACAGCCAGGTGTTCAACGCCGATTCTCCACGAAATTTATGTATCGCCTTGGGGATCTGAACGAATACGTCCATCAGGATGTCTTCGGCCTGGTCGCGATCCTTCATCATGCGGAAGGCCAGGTTCAGTACGTTCTTGCTGTGGTCCTGCCAGAGGAGGGCCAGGGCTTCGCGGCTACCGAGCTTCAGCTTTTGGATGATTGTGGATTCGACCAGATTCGTGTTCATTTCGCACTTTTGATGATTGTGGTGTTTTGGCGGTTGCAAAAAAAAGTGAGACTTATATAGAAGTGTCAAAAAATATATTACTTTTTGCTTATGGAGGATTTGGTTACATTAACGCTCCCGGAACGGATTGCTCCGAAGCAGTTGTCAAGTTGGCTTGGCAGGTGTATGCGCGTTCTGAGGAGGTCAGATTTGCGATTGGATGGGGCCAATTTCGTGGGGTTGGATCTGGAATCCAAGGCCCTGTTCGCAAAGTTAGCCCTGGAAGCGGAACGTCTCGGACATCGTCTGAAACTTGCGAATTTTTCGCCGGAAATAAAGGCGGAATTGTCGAGGGTGCGTAAAATTGACGTGCCTGCCGGCGAAATCGCCGAGGCCGCAGGATTCGTTGAACGTCTGGGGTGGATGGGCTTTGAAGTCATTGATACCTTGAAGACCTTGCTTTACCTGCTCAGCGAAAGTGTCTATTGGACTTTTGTGGGCCGTTTTGATCGTAAGCGCTTGCCTTTTGGCGGTGTGGCCAAACAGTTGCTGCGCCTGGGTAGCGAGGCTGCCGGCATTGTCTTCTTGTTGGTATTTCTGATTGGTTTTACCTTGGCGCTCCAGAGTGCCAACCAGCTGAATACTTTCGGTGCCGCCGATTACCTTTCTGTGGGTGTGGGCTTTTTGATGTTTGCCGAAATGGGCCCCCTGCTGACTTCCATCATTTTGGCGGGCCGTTCCGGAAGTTCCATTACGGCAGAAATCGCCAGTATGAGCGTGGCCGAAGAAATCAAGGCCTTGCGTACCATGGGTATCCATCCGGTTCAGTATTTGATCTTGCCCCGCTTTAAGGCCATGACTATCGCCGTGCCTATTCTTTCCTTTATGGCATCGGTGATTGGCTGTTTTGCCGGCTTTCTGGTGGCGTTCTGGATTTGTGAAATTTCGCCCCGCAATTACTGGGAAGGTTTGCGCGGGGCCCTGCCCATGGTGCTGTTGTTCAAGAGCATTGTCAAGTCCATGGTGTTTGGCTGGATCGTGACCTTGATTGCCTGCCTCCAGGGCTTCAGGGCTCGAGGCGGTGCCGATTCGGTGGGTAAGGCCACCACGGTCTGCGTTGTTTATTCCATTGCGGGTATCATCCTTGCGGATGCCCTGTTCTCCTTCATATTCTACTAGAGGTTTTATGACTCCCTTATTGAAAGTGGAACATTTGAAGGCGGGCTACGGACGCAAGGTGATCCTGAAGGACGTAAGCTTCGAGGTGGCTGCCGGCGAGATCCGCGTGATTCTTGGCGGTTCCGGTTGCGGCAAGTCGACGCTTCTGAATAATATTTTACAGTTAGAAAAACCCCTTGGCGGTAACATCTCCTTTTTTGGGGAAGCTTATCCTGCTACGGTCCCTATTCCCGATGAAGTTCGCAAGCGTACGGGAGTGCTGTTCCAGGGTGGCGCCTTGTTAACAAGTCTAACTGTGGCCGAGAATGTGGCCTTGCCCCTGCAACGTCACAAGCCGGGGATTCCCAAGAGCATCATGGACGATGTGATTGCGGATCGTTTGGAGAAGGTGCATCTGCTTCATGCCTTTAACAAGTATCCGTCGGAACTTTCGGGCGGTATGCGTAAACGTGCGGCCCTTGCCCGCGCCCTGGCGCTGGAACCTGAACTGCTGTTCTGTGATGAACCGTCTGCAGGTCTTGACCCTATTACCGCCAGGTCCCTGGACGAACTGCTTTTGGAACTGCGGGACGACTTGAAGATTTCGGTGGTCATCGTGACTCACGAACTTGAAAGCATCAAGACCATCTGCGACAAGTTCATTTTCTTGAAGGAGGGCGAGGTCCTTCTGGATGGAAATCTGCAGCAGGGGTTGGAATCGGATATTCCCGAGATCCGGACGTTCTTTAGGCGTGAATGCCCCGATGAATTGGGTAATGCCGGATTTATAAATTTTGACTTTGAAAACTGAGGGTAGGAAAGGATAACTTATGGAAACTACGAAAGCGGAACGAATAAGGCTAGGTTTATTCCTGCTATTGTGTTTTGTGGGAATTGTGGGCTTTGTGGGCTATCTGATTGGTGAAAAGATCCACAATCAGAAAGTTACCTATTACACGATTTTCTCTGAATCGGTGCAGGGTCTGTCGGTGGATGCCCGCGTGATGCTGAACGGTATCGATGTGGGTCATGTGCGCAAGATTCTGATTGACCCGAAGAACTTGAACAATGTGATGGTCTGGTTTGAGGTAAGCCCCGAAACGCCTATTAAGGCGGGCACCCAGGTGCAGATGACGAGTGGTATTTCGTTGACGGGAAACCGCTACCTGATTTTGAATGGTGGCGATGCCGCAGAAGAAAATCTTCCCGATGGCTCCTTTGTTCAGGCGGGCGTGAACCGCATCAGCGAAATTACGGGCCAGGCAGAAAACTTGGTGGCCCGCATCGAAATGCTTCTGGATAATTTGAACAACGTTCTGTCAGAAAAGAATGCCAAGAAGATTTCACGCACCCTCTCTAATTTTGAAGAGGCTTCCGCCGGCACCAAGACCATGATGGCTACTGGAAACGCTCTCTTGAATAACGGCAATCGTCTGGTGAAGTCCATGGAGGCTCCGGTAGCAAAGCTGGATACGTCTATGGGTTCCCTGAAGCGCATTACCGCAGAACTTGACGAGTCCCACTTGGCTATAGAAGTCAAGAATACGCTGGACCAGATCCAGGCGAAGATGGCCGCTCTCGATACCAAGCAGATGAACGACGACCTGGTCAAGACTTTGCATTCGCTGGAAGCTATGTCCAGGAGAGTGGATGTGTTCCTGTATAAGAACCAGACGAACTTTGCAGATGCTCTTAAGCAGCTGAATGCCATTCTGGAAAACCTCAACGATTTCAGCCAGAAGATCAAGAATCAGCCCTCTAGCCTGATTCGCAGTCCCAAGGCTTCTGATAGGGAGAAGTAATGATGGGTAAGATTGCCTTTTGGATGGCTTGCGCCGTTGCGATGGTTCTCACGGGTTGCTTTGGCGGCCCTGATAGGGAAGTCAAATATTACATGCTGCCTGTTCCCGAGGTGAAGAAGGCTACCGCAGATCCGGTGTTCCCCTACACTTTGATGGTGACCCATGCCTCTGTAGACCCGGCCTACCGTCGAAACAATATCGTGTATCGCGAATCGCCTTATGACTTCATGTTCTACACTTATTCCGTGTGGGCTGCCCGCCCGGAATTTCTGGTGGAACAGTCTGTGACTTCTATGATGAAGTCTTCGGCCCTCTTTGGCGTACTGGATGTGGATGTGGCTGTCAAGCCGGATCTGGAATTCATGACCCATGTGAATGCCGTGGAAGAAGTGGACCGCGGAAACGATCGCTTTGCCCGTCTGGCCGTTACCTTCACCTTGCGTAAGACTGAAACCGAGGGCTTTATCTGGCGTAAGGCTTACGATGAATCCAGGAGCTATAAAGGCGACGACATGAGGAATTTTGCCGAGGCCGTCTATGAACTGCTGAAGGCATTTGCAGATGACGCCATTGACGATATCCGCCGCGTGATGAGTTTTGTTCCCGAGGAACATGTGACCGCCAAGGGGTATGAAGAATTGCCCGCCCCCGAAATGGAAGAGCCCGCCGCTTCTGATGTTCCCGCAACGGAAGCACCCGCTGCTCCGGAGGTCGAGCCGCCTGCAGTGAGCGAATAAAGCTATATTGCGGAGCGATGCTCAAAATTTTATTGGCTAAGTTAAAGGAATCCTTTGCGTCAGTGTTGCCCATAACACTGATTGTCTTGATTGTTTCCTTTACGCCGCTGGTGTCGCTGAGCTTTAAGGAAATGGTTGTCTTTGCGGTTTGCGCCGTATTTCTGGTGGTGGGCATTGGCCTGTTCAACCTGGGCGCTGACCTGGCCATGACCCCTATGGGTGAACATATGGGTTCCGGTCTTGCCAAATCCCGCCGCGTTCTGTTGCTGGCTTCGGTCTGCTTTGTGATGGGCGTGCTTATTACCATTGCGGAACCGGATTTGTCGGTGCTTGCGGAGCAGGTGAAGAATGCTGTGAACCCTACCATGCTGATTGCTACGGTAGGTATCGGCGTGGGCCTGTTCCTCTTGATTTCCATTTTCAAGATTGTTTTTAAGAAGGACCTTTCAGCGATTATCATCTTCTTCTACATGGTTCTGTTCATGTTGGGAATGTTGATGGTTTCGCTGGGCAAGGAAGTTTTTGTGCCGCTGGCCTTTGATAGTGGCGGTGTGACTACAGGCCCCATTACGGTTCCCTTTATCATGGCCCTGGGTGTGGGTGTGGCTGGTGCCATTGGCGGTAAGCATGCCAGCGAAAACAGCTTCGGTCTGATTGCTCTTTGCTCTGTTGGCCCCATGCTTGCCTTGATGGGTCTTGTTCTGTTTGCTCAGGGTGACCTGACTTATACCCTTTCCGAAGAAGCTTATTCCATTGACGCAAGCCTTGGTGCGAATTTCTTGCCGGCGGTGGCAGGCGTTGCCAAGGAAGTGCTGGTTGCCCTTGGATTGATCGTGGCGTTCTTCGTGACCTTGCAGCTGACGGTGCTTAAGCTTTCTCGCGCCAAGCTGGCCCAGATCGGCTTCGGTATCGTATATACCTTTGTGGGACTTGTGATTTTCTTGACGGCTGTGGCGGTGGGCTTTATGCCTATTGGCTTTGAATTGGGGCAACAGCTGGCTCAACTGCCCCGTGCCCTGGTGATCTCTGGTTTTGTGATTGGAATGGTGGTTGTTCTTGCGGAACCTGCCGTTCACGTTCTCAATAAACAGGTAGAAGAAATTACTGGCGGCCTTGTCACCAAGCGCTCCATGTTGATCGCCCTTTCTGTAGGTGTGGGTATTTCTATCGGACTTTCCATGATCCGTCTGATTTATGGTTTCCCGGTAATCTATTACCTTATTCCCGGTTACTTCCTTTCTTTGGGACTTTCCTTCTTTGTGCCTAAGCTTTATACGGCCATCGCCTTTGACTCCGGTGGTGTGGCTAGCGGCCCCTTGACTTCCAGTTTTATTTTGCCTTTGGCCATTGGTGCCTGCTCTGCCATTCATGGCGAAGGTGGCATTTTGAGCTATGCTTTTGGTGTGGTGGCCATGGTGGCCATGACTCCGCTGATTACGATTCAGATTCTGGGTTTTAAGGCGGTGGCCTCTAGATTTGTAAGAAACCGAATGATGATGCGTCGAATCCAGGATGCGGATGACGAACAGATTATTGACTTTATGTAGGGAGAGGTATGGCTGATTTAAAGAAGTACATTCGTCGCGCCCCTGCAAAGTCGGGTCATTCCAGGGTCTCAATGAATAAGCTGAAGGTGCTGATTACGGTGGTGAGCCGCAGCAAGGCTGATTTCTATATGGACCACATCCAGAGTTTTGGCGTGAATATGCAGATGGTGGTTTATGGCCAGGGTACGGCTCCCAAGGAAATTGCCACTGCCATGGGCCTTACGGATTCTGACCGTGCCGTAATCTTTAGCATTATCGGTGACGAAAACTTGACCGCGGCCCTGGACAGTCTTGAAGAAAAGTTTAACACCATCGTGGGCGGTAAGGGCATTGCCTATACCATTCCCATGGCAAGCATTATCGGCAAGTCCATTTTTAACTTTTTAAGCGACAACCGCGATGCGGTCCGGAGAAATGAACAATGAGTGGATTCAATCACGAAGTCATTTTTTGTATTGTGAATGCAGGTTTCTCTGAAGCCGTGATGGATGCTGCCAAGGAAGCTGGCGCTCGCGGCGGTACCATCCTGAATGCACGCGGAACCGCAAACAAGGAAGCGGAATCCCTTTTCCACATCGCTATCCAGCCCGAAAAGGAAATCGTCATGATCCTTGTGGATGCAAAGATCAAGGATGACGTTCTCCATGCCCTTTACCAGAAGGCTGGCCTTGATACCATGGGCCAGGGTATTGCATTCTCGCTGCCGGTCGATAACGTGGTTGGCCTTACTCCGTGGAAGGAACGCCTTACCCAGAAGATGGCTTCTATCGTAAAGAAATAATTGTCAATAATAAAATGCCCTTCATAACGCCATCGTAAGATTGATGTCGTAAATTGTAATAAATGTTTTTTGAAAAATATTTGTTTGCAACTCGTTTTTAATCAGAAGATGACATCTGTCGATTGTTAAATTGTTTTATGTTGGCGCTAGGAGGATTGAATGCGTTTTTTTAGAATAACTTTTTTACTGTTGTTTTTTGCGGTCGCGTGTCTGGCGCAACCTCTCTTGAATAAAAATATTACCATTGGTGACGTCCGTGTTCCGGTCATTCTTGTGCAGTTTGATGATGTCAAATTTACGCACGAAGATCCCAAGGCCTTCTATACGGATTTTTTGAATAAGGAAGGCTTCAATGAATATGGTAATGTTGGCAGTGTAAGGGATTACTTCGTTTACAATTCCATGGGGAAGTATCGCCCCTCTTTTGATGTGTACGGTCCAGTAACCCTTCCGAATACAAAGGGGTTTTATGAAGATCCTTTGAGCATCGTCGGTGATGAAGCTGAATTGGCTTTTGTCCAGGCGGTGGAATCTTTGCTTTCGCAAGGTGTTGACTTCTCTGCGTATGACAACGACGGCGATAGTGTAATTGAATTTTTCGCTATGATTAACGCTGGAGAAAGGATATCTGTCAATGAATCTTTATGGCCGGCTATGCATAAAGTCAGTTTAAAAATCAAAGACGATTTGATGGTCCTGCGGTTTGTCGGTGTTGACGAAGGTGAACGTGTATCAACCTTTGTACATGAGTATGGACATATGCTTGGCTTGCCTGATCTCAGTGTCGGTGGACGCATAACTTTGGTGGATACTTGGTCCGTAATGGATAATCCAAATCAAATGCCCCCGCTCTTTTTATCCTTCGATAGGATGTTGATGGGTTGGCTTACGCCTTCTGAATTGGGTAACGAGGAATTCATTCGGTTGGATAAACTGGATGACAATGTCGCCATTTCCATTACTAATCCTGAAAATGAAAATGAGATGTATTTGTTGGAATATCGGACCCAAAAGCTCTGGGACGTGGAGCAGGTGAATTCAGGCATGTTGATATGGTATGTGGATTATAACGATTCTGCGTGGGGGATGCTGGTTAATAGCTATAAATGTCACGCTCGCGAGTATGTTGTAAGAGCTCGCTCGGGATTTAAAGTGCAACTTTCTTCAGGTGAGTCTTGTTCCTACGATGCCGGCGAAGCCCTTCCCTCCGACGTGTTCCCTGGAACCGGGAATGTCACTTCATTTGACGGTTTTGTTTTTCGCAACGGCCTTAACATGAATATTACGCTATCCGAAATCACGGAGTCCGAAGACAAGAACTATGTGACGTTCAAGGTTTCTAGGTCCACGCCGTATATGGAGGAAATAAAAATTTCGAGCTCAAGTTCTAGTGCGGTTTTTGTTCCTCACTTATCGTCTTCGTCGCGGAGTGTTCCCTATTCATTTAGCTATGCTGAAATTAATGACTCTTTGAAACCTTTTGGAACGGGAAAGCCGTCTATTACGCAGATGTTTCGTACTAGGGCTATGTTGCAGAATGGATCCCTGCACATTCGTTCGTCTGTGCCAGGAGAAAAGAACGTGAGACTGTTCTCGCTGAATGGGCAGGTTTTGTACGAAATGAAAATGAACGGTTTTGATATAATTGTCCAAGTGCCTAGTCATGTTTGTAATCAAAAGTTTATCTTGATTATTGAACAAGATGGAATAAACCTGACGAGGGCTGTACTATAGTGGCATAATTTGTATAAATTTACGCCATGAATTATTTGATTTATTTTCTGTTTGCGTTATCTGGTTTTGCAGGCCTGATTTATGAGGGCTCTTGGGCGCGCTACCTCAAATTGTTCCTGGGACATTCCAGTTACGGTCAGGTGCTGACCCTCTGCATTTACATGGGCGGCCTTGCCATTGGTAGCTTTGTGGCAGGCAAACTGGTGACCAAGACGAAACGCCCCTTGTTGGGCTACGGCCTGGTGGAACTGGGTATCGGTATTGGCGGCGTGGCTTACCACCCCATGTACAACTGGCTGACGGGAATTTTCTATGACTCCGAGTTTACGGCGTCTTTGAGTTCTCGCGGTGCAGAAATTGCCAAGGTGATTCTGGCGACAGGTTCGACGCTTCCTATTGCCATTGCGGTGGGTATGACGTTCCCCTTCATTGCCGCTGGTCTTATGCGAAAGAGCGGTGCGGAAGTTTCTCTCCCCATGCTCTACTTTACCAACAGCCTGGGTTCTGCCATCGGTATCTTGGCTACCAGCTACTTGCTGATTCCTGAAATTGGTAATCATGCTACGTTGATTGTGGCC
This sequence comes from Fibrobacter sp. UWH5, assembly GCF_900142505.1. Taxonomy (NCBI): domain Bacteria; kingdom Pseudomonadati; phylum Fibrobacterota; class Fibrobacteria; order Fibrobacterales; family Fibrobacteraceae; genus Fibrobacter; species Fibrobacter sp. UWH5. The sequence continues at coordinate 12,740 of NZ_FRBB01000027.1, forward strand.
GCTTCCATCAACTTCTTGCTGGCTGCAGTTTTCGGTTTTATCGGATTGGCGACTTCTCCTGTGCATGCGACTGACGACGAAGGCGAAGAAGAAGACCCCAACGAAGATTTTGTGGCGAAGCACAACTTGCCCATGCCGCCTAAGAATGCCTGGCTGTGGATTGCGGCGGTAACGGGCCTGACCAGCTTTGTGTACGAGATTGTGTGGACTCGACTGCTTTCCCTTTTGATGGGTTCTTCTAGCCACAGCTTCGACCAGATGCTTTCTGCATTTATCTTGGGCCTTGCCATCGGTAGTGCTGTCAGCGGTAAGCTCCTGAAGAAGGATTCTCTGGTGGTGCTTTCCCTGGCCCAGATTTTTATGGCTTTCTTTGCGCTCTGTACGCTGTATTTCCATCAGCCGTTCTGGGCCATGATGAACGAGGCCAACCAGATTTTTAATCCGACTACGGATGGTTACGTTTGCTGGAGTCTGTTCAAGTACGCCTTGTCTTTGCTGTGGATGGTGCCTACCAGCTTCTTTGCCGGTATGACTTTGCCGCTGATTACCTTGATCTTGACTCGTGCCTTCAAGAGCGAAGCTCCCATTGGCAAGGTGTACGGCTGGAATACTCTGGGTTCCATTATCGGTTCTGCTGGCGGTGGACTTTTGCTTTTGCCGTTGTTGCAGCTGAAGGGTGCCCTTGTGGTGGCTGCCTTGCTGGACTTTGCCATTGGTTTTATTCTGTTGGCCGTTTACCGCAAACGTTGGCGTCGCAATGTCATGTTCTATGTGGCTGCCGCCGCCATGGTTTTGCCGACCCTCTTTGTGAACTTCGATCCTCATCTGGTAACGTCCGGCGTATTCCGTTCTTTCAAGAACTTGCATCCCGATGAAAAGATTCGTGTCATTGATGGAAAGACGGCGACCATCAGCTTCCATGAATCCAAGGTTCACTATTATGTGAAGACTAACGGTAAGGCTGATGCCAGCTTGAACAAGGACCGCACTCAGCCTATTTCCAGTGATGAACTGACTCAGGCGGCAACCGCCTTTATGCCCATGGCCGTAAAGACTGAACCTTACGATGCCGCCATGGTGGGTTTCGGTAGCGGTATGGGTGCCCATTATTTGCTGGCCGACCCCTTGCTGAAGGATTTTGACTGCGTTGAAATCGAAGAAGCCATGATGGATTTGGCCAAGGGTTTTTACCCCTGGAATAACCGCGGATATGACGATCCTCGTATTCACATTTTTATTGACGATGCGACGACCTTCTTCCATACGAATCATCGCCAGTATGACATGATCATTAGCGTTCCCTCTAATCCTTGGGTCAGCGGCGTGGCCGGTCTCTTTGCCCACGAGTTCTACGCCAAGATGCGCCGTTATATGAAGCCGGGCGGACTTTGGGTGCAGTGGATTCAGACTTATGAATTTAACGATCTGATGTTCCTGAATATTCTGAAGGCTCTGGACCAGACGTTCCCTTATGTCAGTTTGTACAAGTCGACGGATGAACCGGATATTATCATGATCGCCAGCGACCAGCCGGTTTACCAGAAGGGTATCGGCCGCTTTAGCACCGACTCGGTACTGGTGAAGGAATTTGAACGCATTCATCGCGATCCGGAATTCTTTGGCGAAAGGAACTTCCTGTTTACCAACAAGATGGTTTCGTCTCTGCTTGATGGTGTTGAACCCAACAGTGTCTTTGTGCCTATGGTGGATAATCGCGCCGAGGAAGCCCGCTTTGTTCACTCCGAGGCTCACATCGTGCAGGTGTTCGATTCCTGTGAAGTCTGCTGGCCGGAATATCTCGATCCGGAAGATTTTGCCAAGCGTCGCCCTGCCCGCGTGAAGGCCATGGCCGCAGAAGAAAAGGATGCCTTCAAGGAAATGGCCTTGATTGCTTATGTGGAACAGCTGATGAAGAACGCCACTCCCGTCGTGGCTGATTCTACCGCCCAAGAGGTGGCTCAGGTGGTGGCGTCGGCAGATACGGCTCTGGAAGCCTCTGTGGGGTACACCAAGTTCCGCGAGGAATATGCCGACTACCTGCGAGGCGTTCCCCTGGAGGTTCGCGATTCCAACAGCGTTTATGTGAAGGTTCGTGAGGCGGTTGCCGCTGGCGCCTTCCCCCAGAGTTTTGTGGATGAATTCAACATCACGGAAGCGGCTCGAGCCAAGGATTACGCCAAGGCAGCCCTCTTGATGGCTGACTTCTATGACCATTACGAGATGCAGGACATGGATGAATTTTTCCTGCGCAATTGCGTAATCATGGCTCTGCAGGCTGGAGAGGCGGACCTTGCCGACGTAATCTACAAGAATGCGATTCAGATGAACGACCGGTTCTTTGCGGTAGAAAAGCGCTTGATGGAACGCGAAATCCAGAAGCTCCGGAAGACCTTGGCAGCCAAGCGCTAGGCTTGGCGGCTTTGCCTTTCTTTTTATAGGTATGCATAAGAAAAGACCTGTTCGTTGGAACAGGCCTTTTTAATATCTGCAAATCTTTTTTTAGAACATGAAACTTACACCGACGCTGGTGTAGAATGTGTTCAATGTTGATTCGGAGAATGCTTCTTCAGCCACCAGGGTTTCGTTCAACAGACTGGTAAAGCACCAGACAAATCGCAGGTCGAGACTGACCCAGCGAGTCAGCATGTAGCCCAGGTCGAAAACGCCGCCCACTTCCATGCCGGAGGTGGCCACCGTATTTTCGCGAGTTTCGCCACTGGTAGAAAATTCAGAGGAACCGGTGAGCTTCAGGCCGAGATTCACACCGGCACCGATGAAGAAACCCCAGTCTTCGACGGTATAGCGGACAACCATGGGGATTTCAAACATCATAATGTCGATGCTTGCCTCGTTGGTGTAAATCTCCATGTCCTTTTCGTAGGTGTAATAGCGGTAGTTGAAAGTCAGTTCTGGAACCAGGCTCAAGTGCTTGATGCCCAGGTTCATCTTGACAAGAAGACCGCCACCGATCTGGAAGCCGGTTCCCCAACCATCGGAGTTGTGCCCCAGGAAGGTGTTGGCGCCGACCTGACCGCGGACGCCAAGGAGCACGGCGCGAGCGAAACCTTCGTTACGCTGACGTTCAATGTCGGATTTCTTGGTGGATTGTGCCTTATACTTGGCATAGGCGCTGGCGTATTCTTCGTCATTGGCGAATTCGCTGTCGGCGGAGCCGTCATAGGTGGCTTCTTCTTCGACGGGTGCCTTGTTGGCGTCGTCGGCAGAGACCCATTCATCGTCGCTGGGAGTTTCGCTGTCCTGGGCCCATACGGGCATGGAGAGCGCCATAGTCAGTGCTGCTAAAAGGCTAAACTTCTTGAAATTCATGATGTAAAAATAAAAAACTAGCTTGGAATACCAGCTAGCTAAAATATTTTATTCGTGTAAAAATAGTGTTGAAAAAAAAGTTTACTTAAGAAACGGGAAGTTTAGTCTCTAAAGTAGGAGAGTTACACCCAAAGTTACGTGGCTTGTAAAGAGCTTGGTTTTCATCAGGGTGGATTCGGCGATAACGTCCTGGTCCAGCAGGTTTGTGTAGTTCTGGACATAGCGCAGGTCGACCTGCAGATTTTTATTGATAACGTAACCGATGTTCAGGAGGCTGCCCAGTTCCACGCCGACGGTGGGCATAGTGTTGCTGCGCTTATCCTTGTAATGTTTATCCTTGGTGTCGACGGTCTGCTTGAATTCGGTTTCGCCTGACATCTTGAGACTGATGTTTGCGCCCAGGCCCAGGAAGAATCCGTCTTCATCGAAGGCGTACTGGATAAAGGCGGGAATCTGGAACAGCATTTCAGAAATGCTTGCTTCGTTGTGGCTGTAGTCGTTGTCGCCTTCGTAGCTGTAGGTGCGGTAGCTGAAATCCAGGCCGGCGGCGACAGAGAAATCGTTTCCGATGGGGAGCTTGGCGATGGCGCCTGCTTCTAGGTCGAAGCCTACGTTCCAGCCGTCGGTATGGTTTCCGAGGAAGTTCATGTTTGCGCCGGCACCGGCTCTGAAGCCGAACTGGATGGACTTGGAGAAGCCTTCTTTGCGGGCGCGGTATTCGCTGGCGTTTTCCTGCACGTAGTTGGCGCGGGTGTCTTCGTCATCGAAGAATTCTGTTACCTTCGTGGAATCCGCTGCCTTGGTGGAGTCCTGTGCTACGGAATCCTGGGCGGTTGAATCCGTGCCGTATACGACGGTCTTTACTCCGTTTTCATCTACAGTCTCTACACCGTTTGCGTTGTCGCTCTGCGTATCATCCGTAGAATTGGAAACTTCGTTAAATTCCATTCCGCAACCGTCGCCGACGCAACCACTATTGTCCTCTTCGCCGGAACCTTCGAAAACGCCCTGGGCGAATGCAGTGGAACAGAATCCGCCTAGGGCAATTGCCATGGCGATGGTCAAAATCGGCTTGTGAGAAAACTTAGGTGCGAACATACTAGAATTATAACATTTTGAAAACACTTTGTTTATGTATTTTCTAAATTTTTCGCCGTAAAATTTTAACTAGCCGTGAGGTATGAGGTCGCCTGCCTTGGCGGGCTTTGAGGTTTGAGTTGAATAGTGGCGCTTCGCGCATCATAAAGGTGCAGCGAAGCTGCGATTATAAGGCTCGTTACTCGTTGCTCATAACTCACCGCTGAACGAGGAAAAAATGGCAAAGTATAATCCGCAAGAAATTGAAACCAAGTGGCAGGCTTACTGGGCTGAACATCAGACCTTCAAGACTGGCACCGATCAGTCCAAGCCCAAGTTCTACTGCCTGGACATGTTCCCGTATCCCAGTGGCGCAGGCCTTCACGTAGGTCACCCCGAAGGCTACACCGCAACGGATATTATTTGCCGCTACAAGCGTTCTAAGGGTTTCAACGTCTTGCACCCCATGGGTTGGGACGCTTTCGGCCTCCCCGCTGAACAGTACGCTATTCAGACCGGTACTCATCCGGCAATCACCACCAAGAAGAACTGCGACAATTTCCGCCGTCAGATCCAGCGCCTGGGCCTTTCCTATGACTGGGAAAAGGAAGTGAACACCACTGACCCGAAGTATTACAAGTGGACCCAGTGGATCTTCAAGCGCCTTTACGGCACCTGGTTCGATGAGGTCCAGCAGAAGGGCCGCCCCATCGAAGAATTGCCCATTCCGGCTGATGTTCAGGCTCAGGGTGCTGCCGAAGTTCGCAAGTTCAAGGATTCCAAGCGTCTCGCTTACTACGCCGACGCTCAGGTCTGGTGGTGCAAGCACTGCAAGATTGTTTGCGCAAACGAAGAAGTTCTGAACGACGGTTCTCATGAAAAGTGCGGCACCAAGGAAGTGGAACGCCGTAACCTGAAGCAGTGGCTCATGCGCATCCCCCATTATGGCGACCGTCTTTTGAAGGGCCTCGATAAGCTGGATTGGCCCCAGGGCGTGAAGGACATGCAGAAGAACTGGATCGGCAAGAGCCAGGGTGCAGAAGTGGATTTCGCCATCGCTGATGCAAACGGCAAGCCCACCGAAAACAAGCTCCGTGTTTATACCACCCGTTGCGATACCCTGTTTGGCGCAACCTACATGGTGGTGGCTCCCGAACACAAGCTGGTTCCGACCCTCACTACCCCGGAACAGAAGGAAGCTGTGGAAGCCTACGTTCATGCCGCTGCCCTCAAGAGCGACCTGGACCGTACCGAACTGGCCAAGGAAAAGACCGGCGTGTTCTCTGGCTCCTACGCCATCAACCCGCTGACCGGCACCAAGATTCCGGTTTGGGTGGCTGACTACGTTTTGACTGGCTACGGCACCGGCGCTATCATGGCTGTGCCCGCCCACGATACCCGCGACTTCGAATTCGCAAAGAAGTTCAACCTGCCTGTTATCTGCATCATGGAACCGGACGCCTCTTGCCCGGAAGACGTGAAGCCCCAGGTTCTCGCTGGCGAAGCATGCTGGGCTGCCGACGGCACCTACATCAACAGCCAGAACGACACCCTCTGCCTCAATGGCCTCAACAAGGAAGCTGGCAAGGCTAAGGTCATCGAATGGCTCGAAGCCAACAAGATCGGTAAGGCTACCGTGAACTACAAGCTTCGTGACTGGCTCTTTAGCCGTCAGCGTTACTGGGGCGAACCGTTCCCCATCATCCACTGGGAGGATGGCGAAATCTCTACCGTCGATGACGACCAGCTGCCGGTTCAGCTGCCGGATCTGCAGGACTACAAGCCGGGTGACGGCGGTCAGTCTCCGCTGGCCAACGCTTCTGAATGGCTGAACGTTGTTGACGCTAATGGCCGCAAGGGCGTTCGCGAAACCAACACCATGCCGCAGTGGGCTGGCTCCTGCTGGTACTACCTCCGCTATATCGACGCCTGCAACGGAGACGCATTCCTGGCCAAGGAACTCGAAAAGTACTGGATGCCTGTTGACCTTTATGTGGGCGGTGCAGAACACGCTGTGCTCCACTTGCTGTACAGCCGTTTCTGGCACAAGGTCCTCTTCGACCTGGGCCTCGTCTCTACCGACGAACCCTTCCAGAAGCTCTTTAACCAGGGTATGATTCTTGCCTTCGCTTACGAGGACGCTGCCGGCTCCAAGGTTCCCACTGATGAAGTGGAAGAAAAGAACGGCAAGTTCTTCAAGAAGGGTACCGACATCGAACTGAAGCAGATCGTTGCCAAGATGAGTAAGTCCCTGAAGAACGTTGTGAACCCGGACGACGTGGTTCGCGACTACGGTGCAGACAGCCTTCGTTTGTACGAAATGTTCATGGGTCCTCTGGATGCCGTGAAGCCTTGGCAGACCAAGGGCATCGAAGGTATGAACCGCTTCCTGGGCCGCGCATGGCGTTCTGTGGTGGGTGACGACGATGCAGCTCCCGTCTTCGTTGACGAAGCCGCTCCGGAAGAAATCCAGAAGATTATGCACCAGTCCATCATCAAGGTCACAAGCGACATTGAAAACATGAGCTTCAATACCGCCATTAGCCAGCTGATGATCTTCAACAACGAAATGATGAAGATGGACAAGCGCTACCGCGAACCTTGCGAAACCTTCGTAAAGCTCCTGCAGCCCTTCGCACCCCACATCGCCGAAGAAATGTGGAGCATCCTGGGCCATGAAGGATCCCTCACCAACGTGGCATGGCCTGAAGCCGACGCAAGCAAGGCTGTGGAAAACACCGTCGAAGTCGTGTTCCAGGTGAACGGCAAGCTCCGCGCCAAGGCAAACGTCGCCAAGGACATGGACAAGGCTGCTTTGGAAGCCCTCGCCATGGCTAACGAACGAGTTCAGGAGTTTACCAACGGCAAGACTGTGGTTAAGGTTATTGCCGTGCCGGGTAAGCTGGTGAATATCGTGGTGAAGTAAAGGTCCCTGAGCCTGTCGAAGGGCCCTTGCATCGACAAACGTCATCCTGAGGCGCGTCGCGCCGAAGGATCCAGACCCGCAAAAAATTAGACCGTAGCCTAACCGCTGCGGTCTTTTTTATAAAAGGGGAAGTCTCCCCCTGGTTCGCACTTTGTTGCTCTCCACCCCCTCTACGTGGGCTCAGACGCCGCCCCCGTAACGCCCCGGCTTACTTCCTGCTAAAATAGGGGCTAATTCTTGCCTAGACGGGCGAATGGGCGCTTGCTTTTCTTTGAAATAGATTGTATATTTGAAACAACAGGACCCCCCGCACCTCTCATTGATGTGTCCCAGGGGGGACATTTTTTTTATGGGAACAAAAAAGGCAACAACTTATAGGGAACAAGTAGAAAAAATCAAACAACGTGGCTGTTGTATTGAGAATGTTGATGATGCTGTTCGCTGCCTTGAATCCATAAATTATTACAGGTTGTCTGCATATTTCCTGCCATTTAGAAAAACCGACGGCTCCTATAATGCCGGAACAAGTTTCTCAAGGATTGTACAGATATATGAATTTGATCGACTATTGAGAAGATCGCTTTTTTCGGCTCTTGAAGAAATAGAGATTTCTATGAGGGCGAGACTTGCTTATTTCCATGCGCATAAATATAGTCCGGTTGGCTATTTGGATGCATCGATTTATTCTCGCTGGCACAACCACCAAAAATTTCTAGAAACTTTCAATAGAGAAGTTGAGCATAGTTCTAATGTTCCTTTTGTGAAGCATCACCAGGATTGCTATGATGGCGTGTTCCCTATTTGGGTGGCCGTGGAATTATTTTCGTTTGGCATGTTGTCCTATTTTTATGCGGACCTTGTTCTTGCGGATCAAAAACACTTTGCGAGTGAATGTTATAAGACCGTCCCGAAAAATCTAAAAAGTTGGCTGAGGTGTGCAACAGACTTGCGAAATATCTGCGCCCATTACGGAAGGCTTTACTATAGGATTTTCTCCGCAATCCCTGCAAACATTGAGGAAGTTGAAGAAAAGGATGAACGCTCTCTTTGGGCGGCGTTCCTTGCTGTGCGGAACTTGTATCCGAATCCTCAAAAGTGGAATGAAGAATTTCTCCCGTCAATTAAGGCGTTGTTTGAAAGGTATTCGTCAGCCATTCAGTTGGAACACATCTCTTTCCCAAAAGATTGGGCGGTGAAGGCGATTGCCAAGGAAGTGTAATCCTTGACGGAATCATCAGCTCGGCATATCGTCTGATGATTTACGAAACTTTTTTCCACAAAAAAGGCGAGGAACTTCCTCGCTAGCGATGGACCTGGGTCTTGCGATTTATCATCGATTCAAACTGTGTAGAGCATGTCCCTATCAAGACGTATGTTCGATATTTTGCGAATATAGGGGACATTTTTTGTTTTTGACATAAAAAGTCACCAGTTTTTAATAGATTTAGATTGAAGGTGCTGAGATGAATCTTAAAGAGTTGCTGAAATTTCTTTTTCCTGAATACCAGATTTTTACTGCGGCAAAGAACTTGCCTCAGGGTTTGAGGGCAACCCAAAAAGTACAATCTACATCGTCTGTAGAAAAAACGGTATTGAAAAGCGAATCGAAATCGGAATCTGTGAAATCAGAACCGAAAGGGCATGAACCGGAAAAAGGGTTCGCTACGATTTTTACGAGACAGGATTCCAAGGCTTCAGCACATGCTGTAAAGGACAATGCAAAATCTTTTAATTTTAATCCTGTTCCCAAGGAACTTGCAAAAATTTGGATTGGGTCTGAAAAGGATATTCAATCCTTGGTTACTGCATTTAAGCGTCCTTTTGTAAGTGGGTACGAAGAAGAAAAGCCGAAAAACTCCATTCTTCTTTTGGGACACCTTAGTAGGGGAAAGGCTTATGCAATCCAGTGCATCAGTAAAATTCTCTGCCAACAAAAAATTTTGACATCATCGTCTGCGGAGATTATTGATCTTGGCCGTTATGCGAGCGATTCTTCTGGAACTTTGTTCTTGAGCGATATATATGCTTGCCTGAAGTCTAAGGCTGATGTCATTATATTTGAGCAACCGGAAAAAGCAGGGGCTGGTGAATTGGATATTCTTCAGCAGTTGTTGGAAAATGGCGTTTGTAAACTGAATAAGCGTTATGTGTCTAATAACGGAATGCTGATGGATGCGACGGGAGTTCTTCACTCCAATCCGATTTCTGAAATTTCTGCCAATGGCAAATTTTTTGTTTTTATTAGTACACTTCCCAAGGCGAAAATACTTTCTGTTCTTGGGAATAAGATTACGAAATTGTTCGGTGATGTTATTGAACTGGAACCGATCTCGCAAAAGCAACTTCAGGATATTGCATTTACGGAATGCAGGGCTTTGATTGACAAATGTTCTCAGATGCTTCATATTGAAGCGTCTTTTGATGATGATGTTGTCAATGCACTTGTGAAGATATTTTCAAAAGATGCAGGTATCAAGGGCTTAAAGAAGTTCGTAGAAGAGTTCCTTTACAAGGGCCTCACTGAAATGCTTTTGCAAAATGCAATTGCGACGAATACGAAGATTCATCTTACCAGTGTAGAAAATGAATTCTTTGTATCTCTAGCCTCTGGCAAAAAATTGAATTTTGCTGATTATTCCAAAGATATAAATGCTTCGGAATTGGCTGATGTCAAGAAGGAACTTGACAACATTATTGGTCTGAAAAAGGTGAAGGATTACATTCGTGATTTGGAGACGAATGTCAAAATTCAGCAAATCAGAACGGCCAATGGTCTTCCGAAAGCGGATATCTCCATGCACATGATTTTTGCTGGAAATCCGGGAACGGGAAAGACTACTGTTGCGAGGATTGTCGCGAAATACCTGAAGGCTATAGGAGTGCTTTCCTCGGGGCATTTACGCGAAGTGACAAGAGCTGATCTTGTTGGACAATATCTTGGGCAAACCGCACAGAAAACAAATGAAGTCATCAATAGCGCTCTCGGTGGAGTCCTGTTTATTGACGAAGCCTATTCGCTTTGTCGAGATGCCGGAGATCCGTTTGGGCTTGAAGCCATAGACGCTATTGTAAAGGGGATGGAAGATAATAGGGAGAATCTTGTCGTCATTTTGGCTGGCTATGAATTGGAAATGAAGGATTTTCTTAAGACAAATTCCGGATTGAAATCCAGGTTCCCTAATATTGTTCATTTTGAAGATTACAGCTCCAAAGAAATGCTTGACATTGCAAAAGTTACTGTTAAGTCCAAGGGGTACAAAATGGATGCGGATTGCGAAAAACCGCTTCTTAGGATATTTGAGGCTTCGCAGGTCAAGGGCAAAAATGATGGCGGAAACGGAAGACTTGTCCGTAATGTTGTGGAGGCCGCGATTTTACAGCAGTCGAAGCGTGTCGTGAAAAATCCTGTGAATTTGGATCTTTTAATTCCTGAAGATTTTGGATGCTTTGGGCCTAAGGATTTTGATCTTGAAAGCGAATTGTCTAAAGTTATTGGACTTGATTCCGTCAAACAGTACATCCGGAGCTTACAAGCTCGCTTAAAGCTTAAGGAGGCTCGCAAACAAGCTGGATTGAAAACCTCTGACACGCAAACGATGCACATGATTTTTGCAGGCAATCCAGGCACCGGTAAAACGATGATGGCCAGGACCGTTGCGAATGTCCTTTACAATATGAATGTAATCACCACGAATAAGTTGGTGGAAACGGATCGCTCGGGACTAGTGGCCGGCTATGTTGGGCAGACAGCCATAAAGACAAGAGAGGTCATTGAGTCTGCACTCAACGGAGTCCTATTTATTGACGAGGCATATGCACTTGCCCAAGGTGGCCCTAATGACTTTGGCCGCGAGGCGATAGATACCCTTGTCAAGATGATGGATGATAATCGCGATAGATTGGTGGTGATTCTTGCAGGTTACAGTAGGGATATGGAAAATTTCCTGAATCAAAATGCTGGCTTGCATTCTCGATTTGCAAACATTATTGAATTCCCAGATTATTCTACGGATGAACTTATGCAAATTGCGGGCAAGTTCTACGGTGACCAGGGATATATTTTGGATGACGGTGCTAGCGAATGCTTGCGGAAAAATTTTGAATCAGCAAAGATGAACCCTCAATTTGGCAATGGTCGATATGTAAGAAACATCTTTGAAAAATCCCTGAATAATCAAGCTCTTCGACTGAGTGATTCCAATGATTTTTCCAAGACTGCGCTTACAACCATTACGGCCTGTGATTTGGAGGGGGTGTAGTGTGAATCAAGGGAACAGGTTCGGTGCTTACGCTTGGTCCATGAATGTACTTGCTGCGTGGATCATATTACTTTTTGTAACGATTGTTGAAGCTATAATATGTGTATCCATTTTGGATGGAACCGTGACTGTTGTATCGGGGAATTTGGCGATTACACTTGTCACTTTATTTTTCTTCATTCCTCCTTTTGTAATTACAGAGGAAATCTTTCAAGAAATTTATATAAGGAATCCTCTAATTCGCCCCCTGTATGCGACTACTTTAGCTTATTTAACAATCGTTGCGTTGATTCAGATATCGTATGCGATTTTTAATTCAAATTTGATTGCTTTGGGATTTTTGCTTCTTGGACGTTTTGTAATGTGCCTTTTCTTTCAAAAATATCCGATGGATTCTTTGAATGTTTGATTCGGTAAGAACATTTTTTGCAGGAATGTGGTTTTGCTTAGTGCTGATTCCCACTATGGTATTGGGAGCACTTTTTTATTTAGGAATCTTAATGTTTATTCTATCTATGCTTGCTACGGGCTATAGTTTGCCTAGTTTTGGACTGACATATTTTAAAATAGTGTCTATTCCTTTTTTGCTGACAAATATATTTTTTAGACGTTGCTATACCATGATTGACAAACTTTATCCGTTCAGTATTTTTGCTCTGTGTAATTTTTTTATTGTTGCGTTGGCTGAAAAAATTCTTGCTTATGGATTTGATGTCATTGAACCAACAAGGCATCTGTTGACAATTATTGCTGTAATAGTTCAAGTATTGGTGTGTAGAATTATTATGGGATTTTATGGCTCTTCATCAACATGTGTGGGTGGCTTCGCCACCCTTTTTTGTTGACATTCGCCTAAATTAAACAAAAAATGGGCTATTTTCTAAAATTTAATCGCCAAAAAAAACAGAAGAAAAAGCCCATGTCAAAATTATACAAATCCAT
>NZ_FRBB01000029.1:0-22157 GCF_900142505.1 Fibrobacter sp. UWH5
GATCATCGAGAAGTGGAAAAAGTCAGGGACTTTCCATCCGCTGTGTAAAAAACTACTAACTATAACAAGATTTTAAACAAATTAATAAAGCCTTTTTGGAGAAAGGCTATAGGGGTTATGTGTCTAAACTCAACAAGAAGAACAAAAAGTCCAAGAAAAACCGTAACAATTACAAGATCGAGTCTCTTGAACCGAGACTCTTGATGGATGCCAATTAATTATGAGGTATGAATTACGAGTTATGAGATTTAGCTACGCGGCGTAGGCGCCAAATTTTAACCTCGAAGCGAGCCCCGCGAGCGCGCTCATACCTCGAACCTCGTGCCTCATCAACAATTTCTATTTTCTTTCTTTGGAGTGAACAAATGAATCGACTGTTACCTTTTGCCCTGGCCCTGTTCGCGGCAACCATGTTCTTTACCGCCTGCGGTGACGACGACAGCAGCAGCTTCGTTGAACCGGAAAAGGAATCCTCGTCTAGCGAAATCCTGAGCAGCGGCGCTACCCTGAGTGGCGACAGCCACGAAGGCTCTAGCCCCTCGTCTTGCAGCAGCAAAGATGACAAGTCTAGCAGTAGCGTTTCGTCTTCGTCAACGAACAGCTCTTCCTCCGCAAAATCAAACTCGTCCACGGACTCCATGAGCAGTTCTTTGAATGGATTGATTCCGGAATCTTGCGAAGAAAAGGATGAGAATCGTATTTTGACCATTTATGATACTGGGGAGAGATATGTTTGCAAGAGTGGTCAATATGTCAAGATTGAGTCCAGCAGCTCTAGTAAAGTAAAGAAAACGTGTTCCGCAGATGAAGAGGGAACAACTCGGAGAGAGGATGGGATGCGATTTGTCTGCGAAGATGGATATTGGGTCCCAGTGGAATCATCTAGTTCGGCTGTGCCCACTAGCAGCTATTTCGACATGACGAACCAGTTTAACGAGAAGGTGTCATACGGCGAGTTCACAGACCCTCGTGACGGGCAAAAGTACAGGACTGTGACGATTGATTATAAGTATCATATGCGCGGCGTCGACTCTGTCACCATATTTGCCGAAAACCTCAATTTTGGAAAGATGATTGCGGGCGGCACGGTACAGGGCGACTCGACCAAGTACTGCTACGATGACGACCCGTGGTACTGCGAGAACGGCTGGGGCGGTCTCTATACCTGGAGCAACGCCATGGGTTTCCCTGCTGTGTGCGATAGTGTATCCATCGCTTCGGAAAAATGTCCTAATAAGTTTGACTATAGCAATAAGAATGAAAAACTCGACGGATATATCAATTTTCTCCAGCATCAAGGCATTTGCCCCGAGGGGTGGCATGTGATGAATTCGGATATATGGGCGCTTTTGTCTGAAACAAGCAGTCGCAGCGTCGCGCTCTACATGGGCTCGAAGGTCGCCGGCTTCGGTAGCAACAACTACGGCCTGTCGATACTGCCTGCCGGTGAATGGAGCGCATTGGACAGCAGTTTTGAGGTTATTTCAACATTTGCGTTACTTTGGCTACCGCAACAGTATCCGGGATACGATGATTGTGCTTATGCGTCGATGGTAAAAACTAACGACTTCAACAGGTTTGCGAGAAGTGGAAAAACGCAAGCTCTTTCCATTCGTTGTGTGAAGAACTACTAGTTCTTTACACCCTTCAACAAAAAAGTTTAACAAAAATCAGGGTTATGCCAAATAACCCATAGGGGGGGACTTATGTCCAAGAAGAACAATAAGGGTAGCAAAAAGAAAAACAACCGTAACAATTACAAAATCGAGTCTCTCGAACCGAGACTCTTGATGGATGCGGCGCCAAATGCGAATGATTGGATTAAGGAAGCCGATGCCGCTAACATGGATATCGGTGTCTACACAGTTAGCACTAGTTCTTCGGAAATGGACGGTGTACTTGTTGAAAATTCTAATCCTGATAAGGAGCCTGAAAAACTTTCGTTGGCAAGTGTCATAAATGGTCAAAGAATTGATTATGAAAGCGCTGTAGATGATGTAAAGGTTTATGTAAAGGAGCGCGTCAATTATTTGCGTGATAAAGCGACAGAATCTCTTTTGAAGGAAATGGAGAATAAAGCTACTGCACGAGATAATGCTCAATATGCATTTGTCCTCGCTTCTCAATCTGATCTTTTGGCACATCCTGAAATTGCGGATGACTTTATTAAGGCTCAACTGGAATATGATGCTGCAAAAGCCTTATACCAAAATGCGTATGACAATTTTTCAGTAGACGCAGATACACTTTTGTTGGAGTTGAGTTCTCCTAGTGACCCAAATTCTGCCGTGCCTGCTGGCTGCACCTTTTCTCTGGATGTGTCTGACCCACAGAAACATAAAATAAAAGTTCAGATAGAAAGGAATTTTACATTAAAATCCCTAGGGAGTAAGGGCCTCACTCCAGATATTGCTGAACAAACTAATATTGGAGCTCGTTTTAAAGATTTTGATATGTCGAAGGATGCGTCAGGAAGGGCGGTAATCAATTTTGTCCTCGATGCGAATGATAAAACGGGGCCGGATGATTTTGCTTCGATTGAAGCTAGGTTTAATTTTTACCAAGAATGTGCAGATCAGGAGGGGAAAAAAGGGAATATTGGTGTTCTTGATTTGACATCCATAGAGGATGCCAAATCAACAGATCCTGATTTGACAGTAATAGGAACTTATCGCTCAGATACAAAAAAAGTCATTACGAATTATAAATATGACCTAGATTTTGAAGTCTCAGATTTCGCAAGTGTTGCGTCATCGATGCATAATTTTAATGTTGATGATCCGGTTCATTTGAAGTATGTTGGCGATACTGTTGTTGGGCAAACGCCAATGTGGCAAGATGCTACAGGTTCTTCCGCCAATGACGAAAATGCATTTGTTCCCCTTTTTGCGAACGTGCAGATAGGAGATGTTCTAAAACAGTTTAATGCAGTTTCTAAATGGCTTCAGCAGAAGGTAGAGAATGAATATTTAAAGCACGATTTTGGAGGGATGATTAATCAAAATGCATCATCATTTCTTAGGCTTTCGCACTACTTTGATTCTGTTTTGAGAACTCCGCCACAGTCCATTCAGGAATTAATTCAGCGTTATAGTAACGGTGACATACAAGTGACATTTAATAATGATGTTTGTGAACTGGCCTTTAGTGGAGAATACGCGAGTTCTATTGAGGCAGACGCTTCTTTAAACGGGGATGGTTTCTTCAGAGAGTTGTCTGATTCAATGGATGTTGTTTCAAGAGACTCTCTGAAATTGAAACTGGACTCCTATCTTGATTTGTGTCTAAGCATACCCATGAATTCTGACGGATATGCTTCGGAAAATACCAACATTTCGGCAATAGGCATTGACCAGCAAAACCACGGTTTGATGATTGGGGCAACTGAAGTTGTTGTGTCGGATATAGAATTGCCTTTGCAAACAAGGCTTGCTGGCGACATTGGGTTCAGTTTGTATGTGAATGGTATCGAAAAAGGTAAGAGTCGTCTTTCTGCCGATTATCTGCTAGATGCAAGTGGCATAGATGGTGTCTGCGGTAAATTAAATACGATTTATGGCTCAAATGTTTTTACGAACGTATATGACCAAAGTAGATATATGCTTGTGGCGGATATTTCCGCGCCTGAAGTGAAAACACTGTCTGTTTCAGTCAAAAACGGAGATGGTCGATGGATTGGATTTAATGGACCACAACAGTTTAGCCGTGCATATGTGTTAGATGAATCGTCAACGCTTAAAATTTCTGGAACGGACGTAAAAAAAGCAAAAAATGGCGATTATCTTGTTGCCATAAATAATTTTTTGATGTCAAATGCACAATATGCAGATTATTCTGCCATCAGAATTAAAGACTCGGTTGCAGGAAAAAATAAAATTGTTATTATCTACTCCCCTTCCGAAACGGTAGATTATGGTACTACAGCCCCAGATAAAGCTCTTTTGGGTAAATTTAGCGGAGGGAAAGAATGCTGGGTTTTAGTCTCTGCTTTATTGCCGGTAGAGCTACCTGCAAGCGATGTTGTTGTTAGCGTTAAGACAAACGCGGGAACAACTACATCAGAAACTATTGCGGCGGAAAAATTTGATTCCTGTTATACTGCAGAAGATGTTGCTCGAGTTCTCAATTTGGCAGTTAAATCACTTGGTATAGAGGCTTGTGTTCGCGGGCAAAAAATAGGGTTCTTTGCTACTAATTCTGCTGTTGAAGAGATATCTTGTTCGGAATTTGGTTTCTTGGGCACTATGCAGACTCCTGCTGCGCTTTGTCTTAAATTGAATTTCTCTGGAATAAATCCTATTTCAATAGATTTGCATGATTTGTTTAGTCAGAAACAGGATCCTAATATAGCGCAAATTCTTAATAAGATAAAAGATCAATGTGTTGCACAAAATAATAGCATAAGTATAACTCGTGACGGTCTCTCGTTGAAAGTAAAGAATGCTACGCTTGAATCAATTGAGAATATAAATGGCTATTCTCTTGTTGAAATGTTGGGACTAGTTGTTGATGGAAATACGATTTCTGTAAGAGTAAAAAAACAAAAACAGGTTGGCATAAAATCGCTTGGCATTTCGGTGACTGAAGAGTTAACTGGGCCTTCTCATCTTGCATCGGCACAAATAGGAGCGGTTGGTCTTGACATTGGTATTGACAGTGTTTCTGACTCTGTTGGTATTGAAGCTTCTGCTTCTGAAGTGTTTTTGCATTCGGGAAATGGCGTAACTGACATTTCTTTAATAACGCTTCAGCCAACTTGGAATTATCGTTCAACGGGAACAAATCATTTGGCGGTTCGTTGCAAAGGGGGAATGGAAAAAACTGTTCCAGGTACAAAGATATGCGATGTATACATACTCGGTACCAATGATGAGGGAAAAATTGTGCCTAAAGTTGTCGTCTCAGGAGATGACCTTCTGCAAGAAGATGTTCGGCTTTTCGGCAAAAATGATGCTCAGAATACCAATCGACTAGAGCTGTCTATATCCGATGTCGTAGACAAGGTTGCTAAGGCGCTTAAGGATGGCGTGCTGAAGAATCTTCTTAAGTATGGAGAGATGACGGATGATGAACTGGATGCAATACCGAAAGATTCTGTCTTGGATGTATTGAATCAACAATTGCCTCTATTCGGCAAGTCTGCTCCGGAATTGCTTGGTCTGATAAACAAATTGAACGATACCATAGGCAATATCACAAAGAACCATCCGGCAACCTTGCAGGAATTGTGCCAGAGGGTGAATGCTTCTCTGGGGGCGGATCTTTTCTTCGAAATCAAGGATGGAGCAATCGATTTCAGCTTTGTCTGGATTCAGAACTATTCCTCGCAGCGAGTCGGTATCAACAATTTTGCAATATTGGATGCCTTGAATGTTGGCGGTGCCGCGGAAGTATATTTGAACGGAATGGTTGAGGCGCAGTTTGATTTTAGCATGTCAACGGGAGGAACTGCTTTGGGTTCTCCCGAATTAAAGGAAGGCTCATTTGTCAATATAGATGTTTCGCTTATTGGCAAGCCACTTTCGTTTGACTTGACTCTGAATGTCGGTGGCATGACCCCCCCGTTGATGAAGGTGGTGAGTAGCGATGCCAACCCCAGTTACATAAGAATCGAAATCAAGGAAAATATTTCTTATGAAAAATCGACTGCAAATGTGACATCTGGTGAAGAGGATTCTGACTCAGAAGAACCCAAGGTCATCTGGAAACTTAATGAGGATGCTTGTAAAATTGGTGGCAAGCTCCGCATTGAGTGCGCTGGCTTGGATGTTGGTGAAATAAAATTGGGTGTGGTGAACTCTGCTGGGGTAGTTAATGCTTGGACTGGCGCGGGTGCTGGCGGCAACTTCACTATGGCCGATATTGTAAATGGCAAGGTTGGTGTTCGTCTTCCGGATGCTCTCAAGGATAAACAAATTAATATAGGAGGATCAAACGCTGTTGGCAGTGTTGTTCTTGACTTTAGCGGCATTAACACGAACTGGGAAAAATTTGACCTTTTTGGTCAAGTTCGTCTAGTTGCTGATGCCTTGAGCGCTGCCCTGCGCAAGGCGCAGAGTAGCCTGAACAAGACATTCCTCTCGGACGGCATGCGCAAGATTCCGCTGGTGGGCGATTCGATTGTTGGAGCGGCGGACTGTTTGACTGCACTGGACGAGAAATTTATCGAGCCGTTCCGCAAGTTTGCCTACAATTCGCAGAATCTTGATGCGGCCATGGTCGCTGAAAGACTCTATACCATATTGCAGAAGACCGGGTTGCTGCTGGCTTTGGATAAGAAGGTCCTTTTTGATACACAAAACAATTGTACGCAGAAAGTGATGTGGGCCGGCTCTTTGTTCGATCAAGTCTTCTCGGATAAAGGTAATCAGTATATCCAATATAGAGATGATGGAAATTGTGTTGAATGGCGATTCCGTTTGGGAAACTCCTATACGCTTAGCGGGAATGCTGACTTCGATTTGGGGATGCCTGGATTGGGCCTTTCGTCGAAGGGCGGAGTGGGTCTTGAACTGAGTTTGGACTGGTATATTGGTTTTGGTGTTTCCAAGACTGGTGCATATATCATGCTTTCTAAGGGGGATGATGCTGATAGTACCAAGACTGAGGAAGGCAAAACGATTCAGGTTGTTGCGGATGGAATCACAAGGAAGGTTAAGGCTGAAGGGAGCTCCGTTGAGGAGGAATTGCTCTCCGGTGATGATATTCGAGTGTCGATGACCGTCATGTCGGATCATCTTGGCTTAGAGGGCGCGCTCGGTTTTTTGAAGATGAAGGCCGATGTGAAGGATGGAAGTGGGAATGCTTACGGCACCAATCCTAAGGTCAAGGCTGAACTTGCCACGTTTACGTTCGGTATTGATCTAAACGATGGAAAAAATGGTTCTGATGATGCGAAGAATGATAGTGACTCGGATATTTCCTGTGCAGAAACAAAAATCAGCACGGACAATATCGCCTCTGCGCTGTCTCTAGAGACGAACCTCGATGGGGGTCTGGACCTCAATATTGTCATGACTCTCGGGTTCGATGAAAATATTGTCGATATCGGCTTCCCCACAATCGGGACGACCTTCCACCTAAAGTGGGCGGCCGCCTTCGGTCAGCCGTTTGGTTCGCTGGAAGAGGCCAGTTTTAGTGATATTAAACTTGACTTAGGCTCTTTCGTGAATCGTACGCTGAAGCCTGTCTTGAACAAGATTCAAAAAGTTATCGATCCAATCATGCCGTTGATTGACTTCTTGCAGTCTGAAATTCCGGTATTGAGCAGCCTGCCCAAGGGCGGTTCCAAGATGACTGTCTTGAACCTTATCAAGTCAATTGGAAGTGCCAAGGGCGTTAATCTCGGGATGATTGACGATATCGTCAAGGTCGCAAATCTGGTGAAGAAAATTGACAATGTTGCAAAAAATTTTACGACCTCGATATCGGTTGGCTCGTTGAATCTTTTTACGAGCGATGCGTCTAAAAATGGCGTTGTCTCTTCTTTCCTCTCCGGAACAGCGGCTTTGCCTCTAGGCGATTTTGTCGGAAGACTTGCCGGTGGCGATGCTAAAAACGCTATAGAGGCTGAGACAAAAACAATAAGCTCCTCGTTTGATGGCTCAAGCACTTCTGGTTGGTTCTTCCCGCTATTCCAGGATGAAAAAACGGGAAAATTTGAACTTAGTGCTCTAAAACAATCCGCAATCAATTTACTATTCGGCCAGAATATTGATTTGGTTAAATACCGAATGAGTCCGCTCATCTTCGACTTTGACTGGAGCAAAAGTTTCCCCATCGTGGGTCCGCTTTGCGCCGACATCGGCCTCAATTTCGGCGCGAAAATTGAATTGAGCTTTGGTTACGATACCCGCGGATTGATTTCTTGGAAAAAGACGGGCTTCAAGGACCTGTGGGCGCTTGCGGATGGCTTCTTTATCGACGACCTGGACTCCAACGGGAAGGACGTCAGCGAAGTCATCTTCTATTCCGGCATAACGGCTGGAGCTAGCGTTGCTGGGCGTGCGGGCATCAATGTCGGTGTGAACCTCAACTTGAACCTGAATTTGGATGATCCGAATAACGATGGCAAATTGCGTCTTTCGGAATTGGCGGATAGTTTGGCTCATAGCCCGTTTGCGATTTTCGATGCCTCGGTCACGTTGCAGGCGCGCGCATACGCGTACCTTGACCTTGTCTTCTACCGCCAGGAATTTGACTTGTGGAAGAGTGGTGCCTTGGAACTGTTCAATACGGACAAGAAGGGAAGTGGCACGCCTATTGTTGCCACAACGCAGGAAGGCAACCTTGTTGTCAACGTCGGTGAATTTGCCGAAAAAAGAGTGTACGGTGACTTGAGCGACGGAGATGATACCGTTGATATCGTCTGCTCTGAAGGAACGGTTGACATTACAATAAAAACGGCTGATAAAGTATCAACTAAATCGTCTTATACCCTTGCAGCAGGCAAGTGCGTGTATATTTACGCTAAGGATGGAAAGGATAAAGTCTCCATTACCGGTAATTCTTCGCTCAACTTCGTGATTGATGGCGGCAATGGCAATGATGAAATTGATTTGAGCGGCCTAACTTTGTTGCCTAATTGTTACGCACTCGTAATGGGCGGCCTTGGCGATGATTTTATTCGCGGTGCAGATATCGGTACAAACATTCTGTTGGGCGAAACTGCTGATGTCCTATACAAGAAAAAGAAGTCTAGTGATGAAGAGTATGTCGCCTTGGTGAATGCTTACCCGAATTCGTCTAATCCCGGAAACAACGTGATTGTTGGCGGACGAGGCAAGAACTATATCGTCGGTGGTGGCGGCAGTGACTTGATTGTCGGCGGCGTTGATGCAAAATTGGATAATAAGGCTGATGATGGGACCGTTTTAAGTACGGAATATTTTACGGAAAATTACCTTTACGGAGATTTTGCATACTTTGAATTTGATGAATCGCACAACCTGACTAATGCCAAGAACGAAGATCTGTACGACGAAGGTGGTAATGATGTCATCCTCGGCAGCAGCAAGACGGACTTTATCTTTGGCGGTGCCGGCTCTGACCGCATCAAGGGTGGCGACGGAAATGATGAAATTCATGGCGGCAAGGGTAACGACGTTATTTACGGTGGTGCCGGCAATGATAAGATTTACGGTGAAGATGGCGTAGATGTCATCTTTGGTGATACTCCTGCAGATGAAGCGATGGTTATTGCGCGAGAAGACGATGCTGTGGGCGAATTGCCGTATGTATACATTGCTGAAGAAATTAAGAAGGATACTTCTGACTTGTTTGGCAGTGACTCGGTGACAACCACAGATGCTGATGGCAATGTAAGTTCTGAAAGTGTCAATCGTATTGCCCTGTTCAATTTTGAGAATAGCTTTAAAACGGACGTGGCTTCCCTTAACGCACTGGCACAAGTTGCAGTCTCCCTCTTTGACGCTCCTCAGGTTGATTTGAGCGCAACGCAAACAGCTGCAACAACCGGTGCCACTACGACAGGGACGACGGCTGCTACAGAAGCTGAAGGTACGGAACCTCAGGCAGAAGAAGAGCCGTCTACTCAAGTTACAAATGGTAGCGATGTAATCGAAGGCGGTAACGGTTCCGATATCATCTTTGGCGATGATGGGTCGAACACTTCTGAAGGTGGTAGTGACATTATCAGTGGCGGAGCCGATAATGACTTCATTGACGGCGATGGCGGAAACGATACCATCAATGGCGATTACGGTGAAGACATCATTTATGGCGGACTCGGTAATGATACGCTTGATGGCGGCGCCGGAAACGATTTTGTGTTCGGTGATAACGGCTTGGCGGGTTACGTGAAGGACAATAACGGTGCTATAATTGGGGCGTCGGAACTGTTCAAGAACTCGTTCAGTGGCTCGGATGACGATAAAATTGCAAAGGCAAACCAGGACCTTATGTTTGGCTACGGCATAACTGCTTTTGCGAAAAACTTCGGAATCACGGCCGATGCCAAGTTCAATGGCGTAGGTGGCAACGACACTATTCTCGCTGGTAACGGCAATGACTTTGTTGACGGCCAGGGTGGTGACGATACCTACAAGATCCAGATTATGGGTGGTTCGAACCATGCCATTACCAACGTGATGGATTCCGGTACTGCCGACAAGGGTGATTCCATGACCATTGACGGTACAGTCGAGGCCGACGACATGCTGGTCCGTGCTTCTACGGCTGGACTCGGATTCGTGGCGAAGCTCCCGTCTAAAAAAGATGCGCAGATTGAACGCGTCAACTTCTGGAATGTCGGAGGCGGCGATACGGGCCTTGAAAATATCGCGATCAATACGGGTGCCGGTGACGATAAGATTGCTATCGATGGAACTTTGTCTACAATTTCCATTGATGCCGGTGCGGGTAACGACACCATAACTGTGGGGCAGCAGTTTGAATCTGAACGCAATACTGACAAGGACCATAGCAATGTGTTGCCGAATGATGCCTTTACGACTACCAAGACGACCCAGGGCTACTTGAGCGCAGGCGTACAACATTCGACATCGATTGTTGGTGGCGAAGGCAACGATACGTTTAACGTATTGCATAACGAGGCTGCCGTATCACTTTCTGGCGGCCTTGGTAACGACACCTTCAATGTTGCCATGTTCCAGAAAGTCAACAATGATGGAAGCAAGTCGATTGTTGAAAATGGTCCGGTAACGCTGATTGGCGGCGCTGGTGTAGACAAGATGAGCATTGTCGGCAGCGATGGTGATGATGACTTTGTCATTTCTCAGGGCCGTGTTCTCTGCAATGGCATAGATGTGCAGGCCGTAAGCATTGAGAACAAGAACGTTTACGGCGGTGACGGCGATGATTCGTTCTATGTGCTCGATACTGCCAAAGATGAAGTGACCAAGTTGTACGGCAATAAGGGCAACGACAGTTTCTACAATGGCGGTATTGGAACGGCAAAAGAACCCGAGAACATTGGCAACAGTAAAAATGATGATTCAAATGCCATTGGGGTCTTGTTCTATAATGAAAATGCCGCAAATTACGATGATATTGACAATAGAATAGACACGGCGAAGAATACCCTTGATGAAGGGGCTGCTGCGAAGACTGTCTATAAGATTGCATTAAGTAAACAGCCGCAAGAAAACGAGGTTGTCTCTGTGACAATCTTTGCTCCGGGCGAGACTACCGAAAAACTCAACCGTGGCGACAGGGGCATTTGGCTTGTCGATGGCAATGGTAATTACTGCAAGTCCATTACCTATAAGTTTGCGAAGACGGCTGGAACTGGTGTGTTTGCCTGGAACGCTCTTGTCGATGTAAAGCTTGTTGCGATTGGCGATAGTGTTCGCGAAGGTAATGACTACTTCTCGTTATTGCATAATGTATCCTCGACGCAAACAAATGCCAAAATAAAGGATTGCAAGAATGCGCTGGTTTTCTTGAAAGGTATGTCTGGCGCAAGTTTGTTTGTACAGCAACAATATCATGTGGTGAATGCAACTGAATCTGCAAGCGGTTCTATTGCATTATCATTGATTGAAACTCCTATAACAGGCTCTATTGAATGTTGGTATGAAAAAGGTAGTGTTCGTCAAACTATTAGCACGTTTGCTGTGAACAATTCGAATTTGACAATTTCAGTAAGCCCAGCGGCGTTAGAAACTAATGGGTATATTTTTGTTAAATATAAAGTTGCAGGAGATGCTAATAAGGTTCAAAACATGTTTGCGATTACGCAAGAACATGTGCTTGCATCTCAAGAAATTGACGAAAGTAAAATACTATGGTACCTGCAGGCTTTGCCTGAAAAGCAAAATATCGACTGTTGGTATATGAAGGATGGTTCGCCTGTTCAAGTTCCTGAAACTTGTTTGGACAGGAATTCATCTAACAATGAATTGACTATTGATTTGAATAAGATGAGGGCTATTCCTGCTGTTGGAACGAGATTCTATATCAGTTATAAGTTTGAACATATGCTGGTAGTTAATGAAAGTGTCATCCAGATGAGTAATAGTACTGAAGGCATGACGGAGCTTCTAGCATTTGTTCCAGTAGATGAAGTTAATGGCGGATATGTTAATGAATCGTATTTAATTTGTGCTGAAAGTGAGATTAGAAATTATCCCCAATGCCGTTATTGTTACCGGACTGCCGGAACGCAGTTGATTATTTGCAGTGTGCGCTCTGATGGAACTGCTGGGCAACCTGTTCCGATGTATGGCAACATTGCATTCGCTTGGCAGTCTTTAGATAGTGAAAATGGAGAAAAACATTATCCATCTGTTGTCATTGAAGACGAAAAGGATTCGTTCGAAAACGTTTCTCCTGCTGATGTGATGAAGAATATTGCTCAAAATACCATCGAAAACATCAAGGGAGCCCTGTAC
The DNA here is from genome assembly GCF_900142505.1 of Fibrobacter sp. UWH5. NCBI lineage: Bacteria > Pseudomonadati > Fibrobacterota > Fibrobacteria > Fibrobacterales > Fibrobacteraceae > Fibrobacter > Fibrobacter sp. UWH5. The sequence goes on from NZ_FRBB01000029.1 coordinate 12,375, forward strand.
GAAGACGGCATGGGTAGAGAAGCTGACCTTGGCATTGACGGCCCGTCGATGTTGCATTATGATGGTCTCGATGCGGATGGCAATCGTTTAACAACGTCAAATGACGAAAAGAACGTTATCTCGGAATCGGATCTTGCAGAACGAAAAGCTGCCGAAGAAGAAGCGGCCAAGTTCGATGAAGGCAACTGCAAGGATCGTATCTTTGTAAATAACCGCAAGAATAATCGTGCTGGCATCAAGAACGATATCGATGCCTTGAGCGAAATTGCGAAGTTCGATAATAGCATGATTGAAAAGGATGTCGACCCTGCATTGATTCTGCAAAAAACAGAAGATGTCGTAAAACAGGCCGATACGGAATGGCATGACTCCGATGAGCATTCGTTGCGTTTTGAACATCAAGATGCTTCGTCTACTGCAACGAGTCAATTCAATCTCGCCAACATGGAATACGGCGAAATCAACCTTGGTTCGGGTGCCGATAAGGTTGATATCAACAAGACGATTTACCGTGAAGACGGGTTCCAGACATTTACGGTCGTGAATACCGGCGCTGGTAAGGATAACATCAATGTGCATAGTTACGCCAGAGAAAAATCTACTGTACTTGGCACATTGAGCGGCTTGACGAAGACTACGTATTCGGGTTCTTTGAAGAATGTGATTGCGTACAGTGTTTCGGGCTTCACGTTCAGTAATGGCGTTACCTCGGATAATCTGAAGGCAATCGTGGCCCAGAACAATGATAAGCTGGATCGTGGACTGCTTGCTCAGAACCGTGTGTTCTTGAATGTTGAATATTCCGACGGAACGATCCAGCGCCGCGAAGTGTTCCTTGAAGATAATGATGAAACGACGGTTACAACGCTTCTGCTCAAACGAGAACTGACTCCTGTTGCGCAGGATGTTTCGATTGTCGCGATGTATTTGGCCAATGGCTATGATGGTGACGGTCTGCTCGTCGTGAATGCCCAGGGCGGTGACGATACGATAAATGCCGTCGGCGATGTTGATGCCGATGGAAAATCCAAGGTGACCCGCGAAGGCATGGTCGTGATTGGTGGCGTTGGCAATGATACGATTGATGTCAATACCAATGTTATCGCCATTGGCGACCGTGGCCAGATCGTTTACGAGAACGAGAAGAGCGAAATCGTCACGCGTTTGGGTTCCTTGGATATTGAAAACTCCGAGACAGACGATGCGAAGCTGAATGCCGCTGATTACACGACTCCTGCGGATAAGACTGCGTCGAACTACTTCCAGACGGATGGCGTGGTGCGCGACGCCAAGTACATCCATTCTGTGAGTGAAACGGTCGGCGGCAACGATGTAATTACCGCTCATGGCGACAAAAATGTGGCTATTGGTGGAGCTGGTTCAGATGAAATTTATCTGAACGGCGAAAATAACGTTGCTGTCGGCGACAATGGCGAAGTCAAGTTTGCCGGTAGCGATGTGGTCAAGAATGCTTCTGGCGATGTGGTTGACCATGTTTATGGTGATTCATCCACGACTTACCTGAACTACGTGCAATCGACATCCGACGCGCACGGTGCAATAGACACGATTACGACCCAAAACGGCAAGAACGTTGTCATTGGCGGTACGGATTCCGACATGATTGCGACCGGCTCGGGTAACGATGTCATTGTCGGCGATGGTGGCGAGGTATACGTAGACCGCAATCGCGATGCACTTCTTGTAGACAACGTTGGCCGTAATGTTGACGGCAGCGCTGGTTCCGATGTTATTAAAACTAGCGGTGGCGACAATGTTATCTTGGGCGGCTTGAATACCAAGTCCCGTGATTTTGATTTCGTCAGGAATGCGGAATCTGGAAAATTGGACAAAATGTCGATCGACAAAAATAATGACGACTTGATCGAATCGGGCGATGGCAAGGACGTCGTATTCGGCGACAATGCTTACGTGACGTTCAAGGGCAATTCCGAGATGGCCGAAGGTTTTGATAATATGCCCACCATCTACACAGAAGCCACCCTCAGTTTCAACTTCCAGGGCCCGGCCCAGTCTGGTATCGGTGCTAACGAACAGGCCGGTGCCGTAGCCGACTACAGAGCCAAGAGTGTGGACGAAACGACTGGCGAAACTGTAGAAATTACCGAGCACGCCGATTATTGCGTGGGCAACTGGAATAACATCAAGAGCGTTTATGGTCGCGAGTCGGGAACTTATGGCAACGATGACAACGAAATCGTGCTGTTCGACAACGGAACCCGCGCAAGTGCCGTGAGCGTGACTTATGGTGCGACTGAATCCCATAGGATTAGCACCACCGATGGGGAGAATATTCGCCTGCGTGGCTACGACCAGACTCCTTATGTGCATGGCAGCAATTCGGGTGATGTGAACCTGATGAAGAGCGGCCTTGACATTAGTGGCAACAACGGTCGCAATACGCTGATTACCCAGGTAGACGGTCTTTCGCAGTATTTCACGGAATACGAAGTTGTTGTGTATCTGGACATGGTGCGTGAAATCTCCATGCATGAAAATAGCGTCCGTGTTGTCAAGTTGTATATCGATTCGGTTGACGAAAATGGCAAATTGACAAGTACGTTCTTTGACGAATTCTACGTGAATGATCCTGATACGCAAACATTCAATGGTACTTGGAACGTTGCGACTGGCAAGTCCGTTGCAACGGCAACTTTGGCCAACTGCGTTGTTTTCAAGTCTTTCGTCGAAAATGACACAAAGCATACTCTTGCGGGTGACCGTTTCCACATCGAAATTACGGACCCGCAGAACGGAACGAACGGCAAGGACCGTGCGGGAATTGCGGGAATTCAGGTTCACGGTTTTATGCATAAGCAGGACGTTGCCGCTTCTACTGATATTGACATGGGCGGTAAAGACGTTATCCTTACGAATGGCGGTGATGATATTGTCGTGGGTGGCACTGGAAATGACACGATTACGACTTTCGGCGACGATCGCTACGGAATTCGCGACAATGATATCGTGTACGGCGATAATGCGAAGATGGTCTTTACCGACCGCGACAGCGATCCGACGACCGCTACGACGATTTCACATGCAGAATCCATTGCCACGACGAATTTAAAAGCCTCTTATGACGATATCATCAATACTGGCGACGGTAACGATGTTGTCGTGGGCGGCGTTGGTCACGATGTCGTAAATTCCAACGCAACGTCGGGTGCCGAAGCGAAGATGGATAACATCCAGGTCACTTCGTTCAACTTTGTGACTGAGACTACTAGTGATTCGCTGCTTATTCACGCCGGTGAATCGGCGGGTGTCGTTGTGGATAACGATTGGCACAATGTCTATCTGCGCAACAACCAGATGCGCGACCGTGCAACGGGTAACGAATCCGCTCCTAGTACGGTCATCACGTTTGAGTATACTTCGATTGGGAACTATGGAAATCGGAACAATCCGAACGAACAGATTGACCCTGCTACCGGCGACGATATGGCAAACAACAAGATGCTGAAGACGCTTGTGATGGGCCAGCGCCAAGAAACGCTCTCGCTTACGCTGCATAATCTTCCGGGTCCTTCGGGTTCCCCGTGCGATGTGTATGTGTATGTCGGCGGCAAGCTTGGCAGTAGTGATGGTTATGACTACGTATTCGAAATTAACGGCTCTGACAACCAGAAGTTCTATTTGAACGACTGGATTGGCAATTCGTTCGAAGGCGAATATAAGGAAGTGACATGCAAGGATTACAAGCCTGGAAAGCTCGCTTCGGGTGTTACACCGAATGTCGAGATGATTGGCAACTATGTAGTCTTCCGTAATGTCAAGACTTGTGATTACACTGTGCAAATCCGTTGCGTTGAATCGACTCTTGGTAACCAGTATCCGAACGATATCCCAGTATTTTCGGGTGTCCAGGTTGTGTCTGGATTGAACCGCACGGGCGACATTGCCCTGGGCGGCGACCACGACAAGGACCTTGTCTTTGGCGACGAAGCTTCGCTTGATTTCGATTTGGACATTCCGTTCGCTGGTAACGAAAATATCAAGGATTACAAGAATCGTGTGATTTCGGCCGAATCGATGGCGCTTGCGACAGAAGCCGTACAGCATTTGCGTACCGACGATGAAATCAAGACCGGCAAGGATCGCGATGTGGTTGTGGGCGGCGAAGGTCGCGATACAATTTCGACTGGTAGCGGCGACGATGTTGCCATTGGCGACAATGCAAAGCTCATGGTCGAAAACAACAATCCGATTGGAGTGTTCCAGCCGGATGTAGAAGTGGTCCTTGAAGACAATCAGTACTTCGATGGCTACAAGGAAGCCTATCTTGACAACGACCAGGTGAACGAGCAGCGGATGATGCAGAAGTTCTACGAGGGCAAGATTGTCGGAATTCAGCTTCAGGATTCCGAAAACGGTCGCCTTGATTCTATCGATGTGGGAGCTGGCGAGAACCTTGTGTTTGAACAAAGTAGAAGCGAAGAACAGCTTTTCGTCGGAACGCTCGAAAGCGACGAAGACGAAGATGATGTGAATCCGTCTGACATTGGCGGCGAAGGCTCCGAAGGCACCGAAGGCGAAGGAAGTGAATCCGGCGAAGGTTCTGAAGGCACTGAATCCGGCGAGGGTTCCGAAGGCACTGAAACCGGCGAAGGCTCCGAAGGCACTGAACAAATTGCGATGAAACAATTTGTTTTGAGTCAGAAACACGTTCCTGTCTATGTCGAAATCGCTGCTGGCGAAACGGTGGAAATCGTGATTACCGACTGGGAAGAAGGCAATCCGTACTATCGTCCGAAAGTCGTCCTGGAAATGAATTCTCTTGACAATATGATGCACCACCTGGATATTTCTTGGGACGGCATTAGTGAAGCTATTACTAGGGATTTGCTGAACTACAATTGGCTTGAAATTCCTAATTCCTCGACAGTTCCGGGTGAACATAAGATTGTCCTGCAAATTCACTCTGACGAAGCTATCGCATTCCTCGCTTCTTGCGGTATCTGATAGGATATTTCTATGGTCCTCGATCAACAGCGTAGGATTTTCCATGAGTCGTGGTACAGGCTCTCGGGGAGTAAGATTTCTCTCCGGGCGAGTGTCCGCGTGCATAGGCAAACCTACCGCGGGGTACTGTGGTATGTTCTTCACGAGCAGTTTACCAACCAGTACTACCGCTTGCCGCGCGGTGCGTACGACTTTGTGTCGCGCCTTTCGCCCGATAAGACGGTAGGCGAGGTTTGGAACTCGATGCTTAAAAGCGGCGAGGGCGATATGCCCGGCCAGGGCGAAGTCATCGAGATGCTTGCGCAGCTGTACCAGGCGAACATGCTCATGTACATGGGCGTGGACGATGGCGCAAAGCTTTTCGAGCGCAACCGCAAGCAGAGGCAGAAAAAGGTCAAGTCTTCGTTACTGAACATCTTCTTCTTGAAGGTTCCCGTTTTCGATCCTGACGCTATTCTGAATCGCTTGCGATGGCTCATCGCTTGCCTGATTAGCAAGCCGTTTGCGGTGGTGTGGCTGTTGACGGTTCTTGTGGCTGCGAAGTACGGTGTTGAAAATTTCGACGCCCTGAAGGATAGTGCGCAAGGGTTCCTTGCCCCGTCGAACATCGGCTGGGTTTACGTGTGTACCGTGTTTGTCAAGCTGCTTCACGAATTTGGCCATGCGAGTGTGGTCAAACGTTTTGGCGGCGAGGTTCACACGCTCGGCGTGATGTTCATGCTGCTTGTTCCTCTCCCTTATGTGGATGCGACGGCGAGCTGGTCTTTCCGCAAAAAGTCGAAACGCATTCTCGTGGGGGCGGCAGGCATGCTCACGGAGTTCTTCATTGCTTCGATTGCTTTGATACTTTGGGCGAATTTGGGGGGCGGCCTCGCCAAAAGTCTTGCGTACAACGTTGTTGTGATGGCTTCCGTTTCGACAGTCCTCTTCAACGTGAATCCGCTCATGCGCTTTGACGGGTACTACATGCTTACCGACGCTCTTGACATGCCGAATTTGCAGCAGCGCTCGGTGCGGCATTTGAAGTACTTGCTCGAACGTTACGTATTTTTCAAACGTGACGCCGAAGAGGTGGCTGAAACCTGGTTTGAAAGATTTGTTTATGCCGTGTACGGCGTTTCGTCTTCGATTTACAGGGTGTTCCTGTTTACAGGCTTCATTGTCGCCATTTCCGCGCACTACCTGATACTTTCCTTCTGTATGGGTGTCTTGCTCTGCCTTACAATGGTGGTGATGCCTGTGGGCCGGTTTATAAAGTATGTCTTTGCAAGCCCAGCCCTTTCGCAGGTCCGTAACCGCGCCGTGCCTGTGACTTTGGTCGTGCTCGGCGGAGTCTTTGCAGCGCTTTTCTACGTGCCTGTTCCCGACACTTTTAAGGCTCCTGGAATTATTGAGGCCGCTCGGTACGAGAATTCTACGGTAGGCGAGGGGGGCGTTGTCGCAAAGGTCTATCGTGGCGAAAAGGCCCTGGTCCATAAGGACGATACGCTGATGGTCCTTGAGAACCGTGAACTGGATTTCCGCATAGAGGAAAAACGTGCCCAGGTGAACGAGACCGTGCAAACGTATTACCAGGCGTTGGAACTGGCTCCCGAAAACATGCAGCCCGTCGAAAAGAGATTGGGAGTCCTGAGGCAGGAACTGAACGATTTGTTGCGCGACCGCGATAAGTTGGCGCTGCTTGCTCCGATGGACGGAATTTGGAATGTTAAAAGTCCTGACGACTACGTGGGGCGTTTCTTGCAGAAGGGCGATTCGGTTGGGATGGTCTTAGATACGGCAGCGTTCGATTTTCTTGCGGTGGTGACTCAAGAGGAAGTCTCGCGCTTGTTCATGGAAAACCCGCGCAAGGTTTCCGTGCGTTTAAACGGCGAAGCCTTTGTCGAGATTCCTGTCGATAGCGTGAGCGTGATTCCTGCGGCGAGTGACCGTTTGCCCTCTGCTGCCCTTGGCTGGCTTGGCGGTGGCGAAATTGAAACAACGGCGAAGGATGGCTCTGGCGAGCGTACGGCGGAGCCTGTTTACCTCGTTCGTTCCTCGATAAGAAGGGACTTGGCTTCCCTCTCCGGTGTAGACTGGGCTCATGGACGTTCCGGAAAAATTCGTTTCCATTTGACAGACACTCCGCTTGCCCTGCAGGGAATCCGCAAGGCAAGGCAGGCCCTGCAGAAATACTATAAGATGTAGCATGAACCTGATCGAAAACTACCGCCTTACCGCCTGTAAACGGGTGAAGAAGATTCCGACGGGGCTTGACGCCCTCGTTTTTCGGATGCAAGGGCGGTTCAAGGGCCGTAGTGGCGTGCTGCGCCGCCTTTTGCGCGAAGCTGCCAAGATCGATAAGCTGGGCAGGTCGTATAGCGGCCTGGACAGTGCCGAGTTTAGGCAAAGGCTGGCACGTGTCCGCGATGCCTTTAAGCGTAGGCCGGACCGCAACGCGCTGCAGACCGCGTTTGCCCTTGTGCAGGAGGCGGTGACCCGCACGTTGGGGTACAGGCCCTACATTGAGCAGGTGGCGGGAGCCTTGGCACTTTATGACGGGTTCATTGCCGAAATGTCGACAGGCGAGGGGAAGACCGTGACTGCGGCGATGTGCGCTACGGTGCGCGGCTTTGGCAAGCAGCCATGCCACGTGATAACCGCGAACGACTACCTGGCAAGTCGCGATGCGCAGATAATGAAGCCTCTCTACGATATTTGCGGTGTGACCGTGGGTGCGGTGACCGGGGCGATGAAACCTGCCGAGCGCAGGGAGGGCTACAGCGCCGACGTGACCTATTCTACCGCCAAGGATGTACTTGCCGATTTCTTGCGTGACCGCATTGCGCTCGGGAAATACCAGAATTTCTCGAAGCGGCTTGTGGGCGATTCTTCGGGCGCGAATATGGAACGGGTCATGTCGAACTTGGTGCAACGGGGGCTATGCACCGCCATCGTTGACGAGGCCGACAACGTGCTTATTGACGAGGCCGTGACTCCGCTTATAATTTCCAAGGAGACCAAGAACGAGGGCTTTAACGAAAGTTGCAGGATTGCTTTCGCGCTTTCCGAAAAATTGGTCCAAGGTACCGACTATGCTGTCGATATTCGCTTTAGGACAGTCCGTTTCCTTGTCGATATGGACGAACGCCTGGAATCGCTTAAGTCGGTGGGCGAGGGCTTCTGCAAGGCGTCTTTCTTGAAGGACCTGATTCGCCAGGCGCTTGTGGCGCGAGAACTTTTTGTGGCCGGTCGCCAGTATGTTGTAGAAGAAGGCAAGGTGGTGATTGTCGATGAATCGACGGGCCGCAAGATGCCCATGCGTTCGTGGAACGGCGGGCTTCACCAGATGATTGAACTGAAGGAAGGGCTGGAACTTTCGGGCCTCAAGGAAACCGAGGCGCGAATGAGTTTCCAGCGCTTCTTTAGGCTGTACAAGAACTTTTCTGGCATGACGGGAACCGGCAAGGAAGCCCTTGGCGAGTTCTGGACGATTTACGGGGCGGCAGTCCTTTGCATTCCGAATCACCGCAAGTGCTTGCGTAAGATTTCGTTCCTCAAGATTTTTTCTACCAAGGAATCCAAGCGGGTGGCCATTGTCCACGAAGTGCTCGATGTCCATGCCAAGGGCCGCCCGGTCCTTATCGGCACCAAGGACATTGACGAAAGCGAAACCCTTGCCGAAATGATCAAGGCGCTTGGCCTTGAATGCTGTGTGATAAACGCTGTCCGCAGCGACGACGAGGCTACAATTATCGAGGGCGCCGGTCGTATGGGCGCGATAACGGTTGCGACCAATATGGCCGGGCGCGGAACCGACATCAAGATTCCCGATAAAGTAAAGAAACTTGGCGGCCTGCATGTGATTGCCACGGAGTGCAACCCTTCTTCGAGAATTGACCGCCAGCTTTTTGGCCGCGCCGCCCGTCAAGGTGACCCGGGGAGCGCGAGCCATTACGCAAGTTTTGAGGACGACGTGCTGCGCCGCAATCTGCCGGGGGCGCTTTGGGGCGCTTTTAGGCATCTTGGCCGCCTTTCTGCGCTCGTCGTGAGGTGGGCGCAGTATTCGGCGGGCAAGAAAGCCATGAAAAGTAGGCTTTCTGTTCAGCGGACAGACACCTGGCTCGAAGACTCTCTCGGCTTTAGCGGAAACGACGTGTAGAAACTACACACGGCCGTGACACAATTTTTACAAAAAAATGCAACCTGGATAAAGTGATGTATTACTTTGTCTGCAAAAACACTTTATCCTTATTTTTTATTCGTTCATCGGAATCAGGCATTTTCGGTGATACGCTCTCGACTACAGAACACTCCGCAACGAAGAATTCCTGGGACTCCACAAGTACTTCGTTGAGCAGACTGCAAGCATCACCAGCGAAGAGATTCGCAAGTTCATCGAAGCCTACCGCACCTCTGTAATCGAATACGCTAACCTCATTGAAGTGTCTGTCGACGAATCTGCCGCAAGGGCCGTCAGCCGCCTTGATTCCGAACGCAATGCCGCCTACTCCTCTTGCAGGAACTTTGCCGAGAACGCCGACCCCACGAGGCTGAATCAGGACCAGTCCACGGGTACTTTTACGAACCTCATCAATACCCTCAAGGAAATTGGTGATGACAAGTTGAGCGCCTGCGGATTCAAGCCCTGGCTCGAAAACCTCGAAAGCAAGCACAACGAATACCTGACGGCGGTGCAGAACCGCAACAAGGAAATCGCTTCGAAGGTTCCTTCAACCAGAACCTGGAACGTGCTGGCCGTCTGGCTGACTTCCTTGAATTCGCAGAAGTCCTCACCCTCGACGCCCTCCACCGTGA
>NZ_FRBB01000031.1:0-12866 GCF_900142505.1 Fibrobacter sp. UWH5
CTCAACACAATCAGGCTAGGCGTGTCAAACGCAAGGATCGAGGCGACGAACAACAAGATAAAGCTACTGATACGGACTGCCTATGGCTTCAGGAATATGAACAACATGCTGTCGCTGATAATGTTGAGCTGTTCCTATGTAGATGTAAAGATTGCCTACGAATGGGAATCGGAATCGAGAGAATCATCTAGCAAGGCTGCCTAAATGCTTCCACACATGTTGATGATGCCTCGATTTTTATTTGATATTCTGGCTCGGTTTCTTCTCTTTAAATCCGAACAACATCTTCGGATGTTTTTCGTTATACATAAAAGTCATAAAAGCGAAGGAATATTCCGATTTGACACAAAGTGACAGCAGAAATGGATTATATTTAGGTTGTGCACAGTGTTTTTGACATAATTCCAGCAGACTTCTTCACAATTCTTGGTCGTCGCAACCCCAACAGGGCTGTATATTCAGAACTTTTACTGAAAATATATGGTCTTTTTGAAGATGAAATTTCGTATAGAATCGCGCGTGATATCGTCCGTGATATGATTGCTGCTTTCTTACTAGAAAACCATATTGAAATCAAGGAAGATGATTCTTCAGTGTCTCCTGTAGAATCTGATTGGAATGGTAACGCTAATTTTATTATTCGGCGTTTTGTGGATGCTGGTTGGCTAGAAGAAGAGACGGATGATTCTTCATTGGAAAAGACCATTGTGATGACGGATAACGGTCTTGCCTTGGCTCAATTTATTGAAAATCTAAAGAATCCTGTTCGCTCTGAATTTTCAGTCTCCATCTATACGATTTATAATACTTTGGAACATTGGGCTCAAGGCGAACAAAATCCTTATAAATTGATTTTGACCCCGGTGTATGATGAAGCTCGCAAACTGTCTTCGGCTCTGAAGAAACTCGCCACCTCCATCAAAAAGATTATTGAGGGAATGCTCCATGAAGGAACCCTGGTCAGTTTGACTGAAAATATTATCAAATATTGCGATGGGGACTTTATTAAGGAATATTCTCGTCTTGTTCAGCAACAAAATATCCATCTCTATCGTGAGAAAATATCCAGACGGTTAGAAGAATTTAAAGGTCTTGGTTATTTTGGATCTCTTACCCAAAGTGTCATGGATGAAGACGGTTGCACAAGAGCCTTTGCTGAAGAAAAAGTTTTAAGGATGCTTGATAGCACCAGACGTTTTCTCCATGACGATTACAACAAGATTATGAAACGCATTAAGGATCAGATTAATGCGTATATCAAGATTGCCGTTGCTCGTGAACGAATTCTTCGAAATAAAGGCCGGGATAACCGTGGAAATGTTGAAGAAACGGTTCGCTATTTGGTCCAGAATCTAGAAGACGACAAACTGAACAAGATAGATGATGAAATTCAGTATCTCTTCCATATTCATGATTATGAATTTATAGACAGATCATCGCTGCACTATCCGCATAAAAACCAAAGTGCTCAATCGAATATTGAGACTGACCTTGTCGAAATGAGTGTAGAAGAGCGTGAACGTCAAAAAATTCAATTGCAGAAGGAATCGCATAATCCGTATTCCAAGGAATTAATGGCGAAATTCCTAGAAAACCAATCAATTAATGGAAAGATTGACAGTTCTAATCTTCGATTGAATGAGAAAAAAGATGTTCTTGCGTCTATGGCAGCTGTGACTTACGCTCGCGATAATGGTTATTTGGTAGAAACCGACGAAGATTTTATTGAATCAGAAGAATTTAAGGTTCGACATTGGAGGGCAAAGAAAAATGTCAACAATTAATGAAATGTGGGATGACCTTACTTCCTCGGAACAATTATTGTTCAAAAAATGTTGCCGCCGTCTTTTGAAAGAAACCTTCATTGTCCGCGATATGGATGAAGATAACCGCAAGATGTTCTTCTTTGTTAAATCGAATGAAGGACTATTCTCGGATTATCTTAACTTGATTGGCTTTGATATTATTGTGAAGGATAATGGGGTTGTGATGCTCCAAAATGACAGCTCCGATGTTGTTGTTTCAAAGCAAAAATTCAATAAATTCCAGAGCATCATTCTTTGCTGTTTGTGGACCTTGTATATGGACAAGATTCAATCAGGATCACTTTCCAAGCAAATTACGACGACTTTCCCAGAACTGAATGCGGAATTGGAGAAGTTTGAGTTTAAGGGTGCTTTTGATATTAAGAGCAATCTTAAAACAGCGTTGCAACTTTTTGCAAGATATAATTTGATTTTTGTCAATTGGAATGCTGCGGATAATGAACGTGTGATTGTTCTTTATCCGTCGATTCAATTCGCTTTAGATGAATCTGAATTCGCCACATTTGTCGCTGGTGTTCGCGAAAAAATGTTGAATGCCGGTCCTCAAAACGAAGATGTTGTAGAAGATAACTTTGATGCAGAAGGGGAGGAGGAATAATCATGGAATTCCGTAAAACCGCAAAGAAACTTCTTCTATTAAACTGGTCTTGTTTTCAGAATGTTTGCATTGAATTAGGTAGTTCAACCCTATTTACGGGTGTTAATGGCACAGGAAAGACTACAATTCTTGATGCCATGTCTTATTTGTTGTTTGCAAATACTCAGTTTAATCGTGCTGCCGATGACAAAGAACGAACGGTAAATGCTTATATCCATGGCGACCGTAAGACAAATGGTTCTGATCGATATCTTAGAAAAGATGCCGTTGTCAGTTATATTGTCATGGAATTCAATTCTCCTACAGAAGGCGATTTTGTCGTTGGAGTGAATATTGAATCCCGGTCTGCACAGGATTCTGCGGAATCAAAATGGTTTATCTTCCAGAATGCTAAAATCGAGGATTTTAACTTTAGATCTGTTGAAAATGGAAGATTAAGCATTGCTAGCGGAAAGAATCTTATTAGAAAGGGGATTCCTGTAAAGGCTTCGGAGATGCTTGGCCGAGAAAAGGCCAAACCTGCAATTGCAAGAGCTTTAGGCCTTCGAATAAGTGATGGTGACTTTAAAAAGTACGTTGAAAAAATCTTAAAGATGATGGCTTTCAAGCCAGAAAAGAATGTTGAAAAGTTTGTGAAGGACTCTGTCCTTGTGCAGAATGATGTTAATTCCTTGCAGTCTTTAAGGGAACAGAAAAACCATTATACTGAAGCTCTTCAAATGCTGGAGAATAACAAAAAACGTAAGGAACTTCTAGAAAAAATTGAAGTTGCTACTACGGCTTACGAAAAACAGTTGAAATACATGAATATTCGTAAGATGATGTATAGCTATCAGTATCTTCAGAAAGATAAGCTGGATTTGGAAAAGCGCGAGCTTCTGTCGAAGACGTTTGTACTTGAACAGGGACAATTGGAGTCACAGAAGAAAACTGTTGAAACTGAATTAGAAACCGCTCGCGAAAATCTTACTAAAGTTAAGGATTCCAATAGAACGCTTAGTGATTCACTGGATGATAAAAATGAAGAGTTGAAGAAGTGCAAAGAAAAGATTAAGGAATGTGAAACCTCTATTGCGGCTCTAAAAAATCTTCAGGTTGCCATTACACAATTGCTTCCTCAAATTGAAAATGACATTTCGGTTTCTAAAGAATCTCAAGAAATACTTAAGAATCTAGCGGAAGATGGAATTGATGCTTCTGAAAAGCAGACTCAATTTATTGAATTAGGAAATCAAATTCAAACTGTTAGTGAAGAGTATACTGCAAATAAGGTTCGTTTAGAAGATAGAAGAGATGAGTGTAAGAAAACTCTTGCTGAGATTGAACGGAATATCAAGGATTTGCAGGCTAAGAAAGTTATTTTCCCAAAAGATGCTGAAAATGCAAAATGCTCTATCCAGGAAGAATTTAACAGCCACTCCATAAAGTCTGAAGTTCGCTTTTTTGCCGAATTAGTGGAGGAAATCAAGGATGAAAGCTGGCGCTTGGCTATTGAAACGTTCCTTGGCCGTAAACGTTATTTCTTGATTGTTGATGACGAATATTGCGATGTCGCTCTGAGAATCCTTAAAGAAAAAAAACTCACAAATGCAAATGTGGTTTTGTCTGATAAAATTCCGGATAGTGACATTGAAAAAGATTCTGCTGCAGAAATTCTTGAAATCAAGAATAAAGCGGCTCGAAAGTACGCCAATTATTTGCTGAATGGAATTCATCTTTGCCATACCATCGAAGAACTTCATGATTACCCAAAGGGTGGATTAATGAAAGACGGCATGCTGGCTAAGAGTTATGCAGCCACAATGATGAAAATTAGTGATGTTGTTCCCTGCTTGGGTAAAAATGTTGTTGAAATGCAGCTGAAAATGAAGGAGCGGGAAAAGGAACTAACATCAGCAAAGTTGCAGAATTTTATTGATCAAATCAATGAGTTAAGTGATTTGTTGCACTTATGTGACAATATAGAATGGGACCCTGAGGAGTATAATTTTGAATCTGTTGAAAAAATCAAGCAGTTGAATGTACGGCTTGGACAGATTGCAAGCGAAATCGAAATTCTTAAGAATAGCCCAGAAATGTTACGCGCTATGCAAGAAATTGAAATGGCAGAGAAAAGGGTCTCTGAGCTTAAAGAATCAAGTGATGAGTTGAGCGAAAAATTAGGTGGTAATAAAGCTTCTCAGATTAGCAATAATAAGAGTATTGTGAATTTGATTCAAAGTATTGAGAATCGAATGAATGATTACCAGGGGTTAGTAAAAGCAAATCTTGAACTTGAACAAGAAATGCTTGAAACGTATGCCCAGATGGCAAAACAACAAAATAGTGTTTTAGTCATTGCTGAGAAGACGGTGAAAAATGCAGTATCTGATTTGAATGATAAAGAAAAAACTCTTGAAAACATTCAACTTGAATACAATAAACTTGCTGGAAAGGATTTGAACGAACGTGGTGTTGCTTACATCTGGTTCTATCGTGAAGAATATCGCGATATTGCCAACGCAAAACTTGATGAAGCTCAAAATAAACTTGATGAAGCTCAGAAAAAACTTCAAAAAGCATTCCTTTATGATTTTATTGCAGAATTAAAGGAAAATATCGAAAAAGCTAGAGAGGAAATTGATATTATCAATAAGGAACTGAAGAAGATTCCTTTTGGTATTGATTTTTATCAATTCAAAATGGAAGAAAGACCAGACCGAAAAATTTTCTTTGATATTTGTAATAATCTTGAAAGCTATATCAATCAGGATTTTTTCAATCCGATGAAGGTTTCTCAGGATAAGTTTAACGCAGATGTGCAGAAATTCCTAGACGATATTCTACAACAAGGTTCTGATGAAATGGAATACTCTGACTATAGAAACTATTTTGTTTATGACATGAGCATTCGTCGTAAAAATGGTGAAGAAATGGACCTTTCTCAGAAGCAAGGCTCTGCAAGTGGTGGCGAAAAGCAAACTCCGTACTTCATTATTCTTGCCGCCAGCTTGATGCAGTTCTATCCCAAGGAAAAAAATTGTGCTCGTGTAGCGTTCATTGATGAAGCTTTCTCCGCCCTGTCAAAGGAACGTATTGAGCAGATGGTGAAATTCCTGGAGGAAAATCATTTCCAAGTATTCTATGCTGCACCTCCAGAAAAAATAGACAGTATCGGTAGCCATATTGATAATACGGTGGCTTTGTATTCTGATGGTAAATACACCTATGCAGAAGAAGGTATCAGGAAGTCTGCGGTATGAATTTAAACAAGCGACAAAAACTTGTTCTTGATAAGCTTTTAAAAAAGTATGAGAACAGTAAAAGCTATAAAGGTGAGAATTCTGTTCGTCAGTCTTTTGCTGTAGAACCATCTAAGATCTTTGAGAAATATGAAGATGATTTTGCTGATCTTGATGAAGTTAGGAACTTTGAGCAAGAGGTTGCGGGGCTTCAGCAGTCTGGCTTGATAGATATCGTTTATAAAGATAATCATATTGCCAAGATCATTGCTATTGACGAAGAAAATGTCTGGAATCAACTCAGAAATATTCTTGGTGTAAAGGAGAAAAAGATTCTTTTACAGGAATCCTTAGATTTTTACACATCATGCCTTGACAAACATGCTGTTATAAAAAACTTTTGCGATGTTCAAATTGAACGAATCTATCAAGGTAAGAAAGAATTATACCCACTTGAATCAGTAAAGATTATTGTAGCGTTCCTTGATTATATCTTAAATAACCAGCAAGAAATTCTTGAACGCGAGCTTTCCATAGAAGTTGCTCATGATTCGAAAGTGTGGGAAAAGTCTTATAGATCACAAGTATGCAAGATATTACGAGAGAGCGGATGCTTTGATGAACTAGCCTCTCAGGAATCGGAAATCAAAGAATTTGAAAAGAAAATCCTGGAAGAATTGAACGTCTATCCAAATCCTTCATATGTGCATTTTAAAGGTAATGCGAAGATTATCTTTGATAATGGGGATATTGTAAGCGTTTTACGAGATAGACCGCTTGCGTTGCCGTCTACGATTCTGAACTCAATAACAAAGATTGAAATTTTTGAAAAAAAGTTGATGACGGTTGAAAATTTAACGTCGTTCAATCGTGTCCAACATGATAATACTTTCTTCGTGTATTTGAGTGGCTACCATAATACTGCAAAACGAAAATTTATTCAGCTAATTAAAAATCAAAATGAAACATTGGAATTCTATCACTTTGGTGATATAGATCCCGATGGACTTTTGATATTAGAAAATCTTAAGTACAAAACAGGTATTGACTTTAAACCATTCTGTATGGGCGTTGAACAGCTCAAGAAATACGAAAGGTATTGTAAGCCGCTTGTAGAAAATGACAGAACGAAAGCAGATGGCTTGATTAAATCCGGAAAGTATGTTGAAACAGTTCAGTATATGTTGGATAACAATGTAAAGTTGGAACAAGAAATCATCAGTTGGAATGAAAAGTAACAATGGAAAATTGCTAAAAAATGCTACTTTATTTGTATTGGCGATTGTTCTAGCTGAAACTAGTAAAGCCTTGACCGTCTTGCTTGAAACAAATAAAATAGGTATATTTCTGCGATATGAAAGAAACTGAGAATGTGAAAGCCTATTATTATTTTGATGAGGCAGGGGATCCAAATATTCTGGGTCATCATGGGGTGAACCTTGTTGAAAGTGGAGTTGCAAGCAAGGTTTTTATGGTAGGTTACCTAGAAACAAAGAATCCTAAGGGACTAACCAAGTCTTTAAACGCTTTGCATAAAGAAATTTGTGAAGATGAACTTTTACGGGAAATTCCTTCTATGGAAAAAACAAAAGTCGCTTTTCATGCGGCAAAGGATTGCCCTGAAGTTCGCGATAGGGTTTTCCGTTTGCTTAAAAATCTGGATTTTACCTATTATTGTGTAGTCCTCCAAAAAAGGGAGGAATTCTTCAGAAAGCGTTTTGAATTCAAGAATACAGAAATTTACAAGTACGCGGTTAAAAATCTGCTTGAAAATCGTTTGCACCTATATTCTGAAATTGACTGTTATTTTTCTTCATTGGGAAATGTTGTTCGCAAGGACACTATGCAAAGCGCCATTGATTCTGCAATTGATGCTTTCAGCAGCAAATGGCATTACGAGAACAAAAATTCAATAAGGATTTTTATTCAGCAAGCGTCAGAAATACCTTTGCTGCAGGCATCCGACTATGTTCTTTGGACCATTCAGCGTGTTTATGAAAAAAAAGAATATCGATTCTATAATTACTTGAAAGATAAAATCAAGATTGTCCACGACATTCTTGATTTCAAGTATTATTCTTCTAAGAATCCCATGGTAAAATAAAAAATGGACCCTTGTATAAGGCTAGGTTTCTTTCGAAACGCATGGCATGAAGCCCGCTTTCACCTTATTAGGACCCAATAACTGTAATCTAACAAAATTTTAGTTAAAAGTCAACCCCGAAGAATTCATGATTCGGCTGAACAAGAATGAATTCGACGAACTGGTCGCAAAATGCGATCGGTATCGCCGCTGAGCTAGCCAGATTCTCCACGATGTTCTTGATTTCAAGTACTACACTTCCTTAATCACTTTCGCAGGAACGCCGCCTACCACCGTGCTGGGGGCGACGTCTTTGTTTACTACGGCTCCTGCCGCGACAATGGCTCCGTCGCCGATGGTGACGCCCGGGAGAATGGTGGCGTTGGAACCGATCCACACGTTTTTTCCGATGTGGATGGGCTTGGGGTACATATCTCCGCGGTGTTCGGGTTCGGGGGCGTGGTTCAATGTGGCGAGAACGACGTTGTGGCCGATGAGTGCGCCGTCGTCGATGGTGATGCCACCTTGATCCTGAAATTTGCAGCCTGCGTTAATGAATACCCGTTTGCCAATTTTGATATTTCTGCCGCAGTCCGTATTGAAGGGCGGGAACAGCCCGAAAGTTTCATCGACAGGCTCGCCGATCAGCTCCGAAAACAGCTTGCGTATTTCAGCGGGCTCGTGATAGCCTGTGTTGATTTCCGCAGTGATTTTCAATGCCCGCTGGGACATTTCGTGCATAAGCAAATGGGTTTCACTTCCGGCGATGATTCGCGCGCCGGAGACCATGGCCTTCTTGAATTCTTCCAGAGTCATTAGACCTTAGATCCCTTCTTGTAGGCTTCGGCGAGAGCGATCTTGTTGCTTGCGGTTTCCTTGGGCTCGGAGGCGCTGGCGAAAACAGTTCCCTTCAGCTTGACGTTGTCGAAACAGGCTATCCAGCCCTTGATTCCGTTTATGGCGTTCTTCGGGGTGGTCTTTTCATTTTCTGCGGCGGTAGCCAGCAAGTAGATTTCGCGGAACTTGTATTCGCTAATGTAAAGGGAATTAGCGCGGTCCAGCATGGTTTTCAGCTGACCGCACATTTCGTAGTAATAGATGGGCGTTGCGAAGGCGATGACTTCGGCGTTCTTCATCTTTTCGGTGATTTCGTTGGCGTCGTCCTTGATGACGCACTTGCCCTTCTTTTGGCAGGCGAGGCAACCGCGGCAAAATGCGATATTCTTGCCCTGCAGGGAAATGTATTCCACTTCATTGCCGGCGTCCTTTGCACCCTTGGCAAATTCCTTGGCTAGAATGTCGGAGTTGCTTCCCTTGCGGAGGCTGGAAGAAATAACGAGAACTTTTTTCATTTGCGTGTCTCCATGAAAAATGCTGAGTGAATTAAAATGCCTGGATTGTGATTTTCTTGGCGCCAGCTTTTAGGGCGTCCTTTAAACCGTCAGGATTTTCGAATGCTCCGATGTCGCTGTAGCTGTAGCCTGGATTGCTAAATGTCTCGTAGAAAAAGACGAGGCAGTCGGAACCATAAACCTTGATGTCGCCTTTCTTGATAGTATCGGGAACGTAGCTTGTTGTCTTGAAACTAGAATCCAAATAGACATAGTATTCGTTGCCGTGAAGTTCCGTCATGGAAAGTGTCAGGGGAAGTTTTTCCTTGAAACTTTGCGCGGTGGCGTTGTCTGCTAGGGTGGCAATGAATTCTTGAGAGCCGATGGTGATTTTGATTTTATTCATTTCAATTTTTGCCGTCGAAGAACTGCTGGCTTGAACGGATTGTGCGTTGGACGAACTGGTTTTAGCAGCGATTTCATTTGAACCTTGTTCCGCGTTTGACGCGGAATCGGCGCAGGCATACAAAGGCAGAAGCAATAGGCCTGCAAAAATAAAATTCAACAAATTTTTCATGTCACAAATATAGCGTTGTTTTGTTGAAATAGCAAATACTTTGATTTTATATACTGTTATGCCTAAAAAGCATAGCAAAGCATAAAAATTAAGTATTTGCTTATTGTGAATTTCAGTTCTAAATTGTACCTTGTAAAAACTTCTTCATAGGATTGAAAATGAATTTCAAGAAATCTTCCTTGGGTAAAATTGTTACCGCTGCTGCAGTAATCTCTGTGGCAACCGCTTTCACCGCCTGCTGCGACAAGAGCGACGCAACTCAGACTGCAAAGGCTGCAAACGCAACTAACAACTACTCCGCAAACGAGACCGTTATGGCACAGAACGAAAGATTGGAACTGACTCAAGAATGGGACAAGGTTTTCCCAAAGAGCGAAAAGGTGGATCACAAGAAGGTGACCTTCACCAATAACTTCGGCATCACCTTAGCTGCCGATATGTACATCCCGAAGGATGCAAGCCTTGCTGTAAATGGTAAGTTCCCGGCCATCGCTGTTTCTGGCCCCTTCGGCGCCGTGAAGGAACAGTCCAGCGGTCTCTACGCACAGACCATGGCAGAAAAGGGCTACTTGACCATTGCATTTGACCCCAGCTTTACTGGCGAAAGCAGCGGCATGCCCCGC
The DNA here is from genome assembly GCF_900142505.1 of Fibrobacter sp. UWH5. NCBI lineage: Bacteria > Pseudomonadati > Fibrobacterota > Fibrobacteria > Fibrobacterales > Fibrobacteraceae > Fibrobacter > Fibrobacter sp. UWH5. The sequence goes on from NZ_FRBB01000031.1 coordinate 10,260, forward strand.
CGCGTGGCTTCTCCGGACATTAACACCGAAGACTTCATGGCCGCTGTAGATTTTCTCGGTGCTCAGGAAAATGTGGATGCTGAACGCATCGGTATTATCGGTATTTGCGGTTGGGGTGGCATCGCCCTGAACGCTGCTGCCGCTGACACCCGCATCAAGGCAACTGTGGCAAGCACCATGTACGACATGACCCGCGTGGGCGGCAACGGTTACTTCGATTCCGGCGACAATGAAGAAGCCCGTTATGAAGGCCGCAAGGCTCTCGCAGCCCAGCGCGTAAAGGATCGTGCTGCTGGCTCCTACCTGCGTGCCGGTGGCGTTGTGGACCCGCTTCCGGATGACGCTCCCTACTTCGTGAAGGATTACTACGCTTATTACAAGACTCCTCGCGGTTACCACAAGCGTTCTGGCAATTCCAACGACGGTTGGAACGCAACAGGTACCCAGGCTTATGCCAACGCCCGCTTCCTCCGTTATACCAACGAAATCCGTTCCGCTGTTCTCGTGATGCACGGCGACAAGGCTCATTCTTTCTACTTCGGCAAGGATGCCTACAAGTACATGGTAGAAGGCAATCCTGCCGCGGGCATCAAGGCGAACCCGAATCCTTCCAACAAGGAACTTTTGGTGATTCCTGGCGCATCTCACGTGGATCTTTACGACAACATGGAAAAGATTCCTTTCGCAAAGCTTGACGAATTCTTCAAGACTAACTTGAAGTAATTAGCGGGATGCTGCGAAAATGTATTCTGAAAGAAGGTGGTTCGCTACCTTCTTTTTTTATAAAAAATGATTTGACATTGAGTTAACTCTAGGTGTTAAATTATGAATATGAAAAAAATTATTTCAAGTTTTCTTGTGGCGTCGGTGACGTTTTTGCTGGGTTGCTCCAGCGAAAGTGTTGCTGCAAAAACTGCGGAAAATGAAACTCAGGTCAGCGGAGGTGAATCTGTGACCGTTGCAAATACAATCAAGTTGAATAGTGGCTACTCAATGCCGGTTCTTGGTCTTGGAACCTGGACCATGAGCAATTCTTTTGCATCGGATGCTGTTTATGAAGCAATCAAGATGGGCTATCGTCTTTTTGATACGGCGGAATATTACGGCAACGAGAAGGGCGTAGGTGAAGGTGTGCGCCGTGCCATTAAGGATGGCCTTGTAAAGCGCGAAGATGTTTTCGTGACTACCAAGGTGATGCCTGGCTATTACCGTAATCCAGAAAAGGCTATTGACGAATCCAATGAAACATTGGGTTTGGGGTACATTGACTTGATGCTTGTTCATCAGTCAGGGCCAAATGACGATGGCGTTTACAAGGCTTTGGAAAAAGGCGTTGCCGCTGGGAAGATTCGCTCCATCGGAATTTCCAATTACTATACGGCGGAAGAATTTGAGCGTGTGACCGCAGGTGCAAAAATCAAGCCCGCTGTTGTGCAGAACGAAAATCATCCGCTGTACCAGAATACGGATTTCCAGAAATATGTGGCTAAGTACGGCACCGTTGTGGAGTCGTACTACCCGTTGGGCGGCCGCGGAAATACCCAGAAAATTCTTGGCAATTCTACCTTGAAAGAAATTGCAAAGGCTCACGGAAAGACCGCGGCTCAGGTGGATTTACGTTGGCATATTCAGGCTGGCTACATCACCATTCCGGGAATCGATTCCTTGAAATATCTGGAAGAGAATTTCAACCTTTTCGACTTTGAATTGACTACTGAAGAAATGAAAAAGATTGGCGGAATGGATACGGGTCGCCGATTTGAAAACTGGTGATCTTGTTATTTATTCCAGTTCCTGCTTGAGCATTTCCAGGAAGAGTGCTGCCGGCTTACTGAAGGCGGCGTTCTTTTTATAGACGGCTACTAGGCCCACCTCTCGGGCGGGGCGTGAAAAAATTTCACTTTGCAAACTATAGGCGACATTTTAATTGCTGTTAAATTTATCAAAAGGTCAATTTCAATGAACTTCTTTTCCTATTTCGGTAACAATTCTAAGCAAAACTTTTTTCTCATTAGAAGAAAATTTTGTCATCTTGCTAATGTGTTCTTTCCATAATTCAAAAGAATCGTTTGGCGAATCACTGTTGTTTAACACTTCTATGATGTCACTTTTCCATTTGTAAATATTTGCGATTATTTTTGGAACCTTGACTCCAAAAATTGTTTCTTGTCCTCCTGCAGAAAACGTATCTCTAAAAGAAGGATTGATGATACCCTTTGCTTTTAGAAGCCATTTACATGCATTGTTGTAATCTCCCAAAATAACCTTAGGGGATTTAATAAGCATTTCAGCTTTATAATGATCTTTTTCTTTTTTGGACAATTCACTCCAAAATTGAATTTTGGAATTAATTAGACTTTCGGCAAATATTTGTTCTTCAATATCCTGTGAACTTACTTCTTGAACATCCGGACTATACCACCAAAGAGAATCATCTTCGTTTTCATTTGTGGATTTTTTTGGCTCTTCATCAACATGTGTGGGTGGCTTCGCCACCCTTTTTTGTTGACATTCGCCTAAATTAAACAAAAAATGGGCTATTTTCTAAAATTTAATCGCCAAAAAAAACAGAAGAAAAAAGCCCATGTCAAAATTATACAAATCCAT